>NZ_DATHXO010000100.1:0-5454 GCF_035459645.1 Schnuerera sp. | reverse complement strand
TAAATTGTCTTTCCTTTAACCACCGACACATTTCCTTAGCTTTAGAACAATAATCTTCCATATTTCTAAACTCTTCCTCTATATGGAAGGAAGCGAATACATAATATTCACTTCCTTCAAATCTTTCTAACATCTCCTTTTGAATGTCAAAAGTGGATAAATATACAGATAAACCTAATTGGTTAAACATTGGCTATATCAGAATTCTTAATAAATAATGTAGTCATAATGAATCCACCTACATAGGAGATAATAATACCTAGGAAATAGTTTAACATTGAATCTGGTTGCATTAAAGGCAAGGCTACTAAACCTGATGGTCCCCAAGCAGTAGCCAAAACTTTAGTTGCCATAACATAAGCACCACCAAATCCTGCCCCTAAACCTGCTGTAACAAAAGGCTTTCCTAGTGGAAGAGTAACACCATAAATTAAAGGTTCACCAATACCTAGAACTCCTGCTGGTAAAGCACCTGTAATAACTGATTGAATCCTTTGGTTGTCAACTTTTTTAGCTTTTAAATATATTGCTATTGCAGCACCTACTTGCCCTGCACCTGCCATTGCAAGTACTGGAAAAAGTGAAACTCCACCCATGGATTCAAGCTGAATTGCATAAATAGGAATAAGTCCATGATGTAATCCTAATAAAACCATTGGTAAAAATACTGCTGCTAAAATATAACCAGATATTACACTTACTATAGTATTATCTGAGTTGATAATTACACTTAAAGCACTGACTAAACCATCTGAAATAAACCCAGAAACCGGCATAATAACTAGTACCAAAGCTAAGCCTGTGATTAAAAGAGTTACTAAAGGAGTAACAATTAGATCTAGAACATCTGGTACTACTTTTCTAACTTTTCTTTCAATCTTTGAAAGGAGGTAAACTCCCAAAATTACACCAATAATACCACCTTTTCCTGTGGTAAGAATAGAATTTAAAGGTACTTCTGCATTATACAATCCAAATAACTCTGATATGCTATTGATCTGTGCTCCAATTGTCATGGCACCAATCATTCCACCTAAAGCCTCTGTTGCACCAAATCTTTTTGCAGCATTAACACCTGTATATATTGCAAAATATCCTAAGAAAGCTGCACCTATTAGAGAAAACATTAATTGAATAAAATTCCAAGTATTAGAAGTAGGTAAATTACCATTTCCTTGTAATGTACTAATTAAAGATGCAAATCCATTGAAGATACCTGCTGCAATAATTGCAGGAATAAGAGGAATAAAAATACCAGCAATTGTTTCTAATCCTGCTTTTAAAGGTCCTTTCTTTTGTCTTGATTTAATATCTGCCTTAGTTCCTTCCCAATCCTCAGTTACAACCGAATCCCCTGTTAGACCAAATTCTTCTACAAATATATCTGCTAACTTTCTAGCCTTTCCAGGACCCACTACTACCTGCAAAGAATCAGTTCCTGTAACACCTAAAACACCTTCTGTATTTTTTAACTCCTCCATCTGAACATTTGACATATCTTTAATTCTTAGGCGGAGCCTTGTCATACAGTTAGTTACAGTGATAATATTTTCCTTACCACCTACTAATTCAAGAATCTTTTTAGCTAACTCTTTGTTAGTTGCCATACATTAACACCTCTTTCTTTATTAATTTTTTGAGAAATTAGATTTTCTCATTTTATAATGAAATTTTTCTAATATGGCCATTAGTTAAAGTTAATCTTTTCCTTGCTTCTTCTGCACTGGAATTCAATAAAATCATTGTAATTGCAACTTTTACACTTCCTCCTGCCTTTTTTAAAACTTCTCTTGCAGTTTCTCTTCCTACATCAGTGGCTGCCATAATGATATTCTCTGCCCTAGTTTTTAATTTATTGTTTGTCATCTGCACATCTACCATAAGGTTTTTATATGCTTTCCCAATTCCTACCATGGAAATTGTAGATATCATATTTAAAACCATTTTCTGGGCTGTCCCTGCTTTTAATCTAGTGGATCCAGTTAAAACTTCGGGGCCAACTACTATCTCAATTGCTATATCTGATACAGCACCTACTTCAGAATTTTTATTACAAGCTATTCCTACGGTGTTGCAGCCAACCTTATTGGCATAATTAAGACCAGCAATAACGTAAGGTGTTCGACCACTTGCAGCTATGCCTACAACTACATCCTTATCTGTTAAGTTAATATTTTTTAAATCATCTACTCCCATAGTTGTACTGTCTTCGGCTCCTTCAGCAGCCTTTACAAAAGCATTTTCCCCTCCAGCTATTAATCCTACAACCATTTCTGGAGGTGTACCGAAGGTTGGAGGGCACTCTACAGCATCTAATACTCCTAAACGTCCACTAGTACCAGCTCCAATATATATAAGCCTCCCTCCTTTATTAAAGGCTTCTATTACAACTCTTACAGCTTTTTCAATTTGAGGAATTTCCTTTTTTACTGCCTGGGGAACCTTTTGATCCTCTTCATTCATAATTAATAGTGCATCCTTTATTGATAAAATATCTAAATCTAGAGTTTTATCATTTATTTGTTCAGTTGACATTTTGTTCAAATCAATCATCAGTTTTTCCCCTTTCTAATATGTGTTTTTGTAATCAATTCTAATGATTTTTCATATTGAGTACTAGCATATCCAGTGTATAATATATCAATTACATTTAATTGAGACATTCTAGAGGACATGGCTCCACTCCTTAAAGTCGATTCATTTGCTGCCACAAAAATATTATAGTCACATAAATCTACAATGGGAGAAATCCCATATTTAGTTATAGATATAATTTTTACATTGTTCTCTTTCATAGCTTTAGCACACTCTATCATTTCCATTGTTTGTCCAGAGTAGGATATAATTATACCAATATCTTTAGATGACATATTCCTTGCGGTCAACAATTGTAAATGCCAATCTTCACTTACTGTACAATATCTATTTAACCTCATAAACTTTTGTTGAGCATCCTTTGCAACAATAAGAGAAGAACCAATTCCAAAAATACATATATTTTCACATGTCTTTAATAAATCTATGCATTTCTCTATAACTTCCGAATCTATTATATTCTTTGTATCTTCAAGAGAAACTATGTTTTTATAAGTTACTTTTTCAATAATACCTTCGATATTATCTGATTCAACAATTTCCTTTTTCTCTTCAGATTTGTTGTTATCCCTAATAGCTAACTCATATATCAATGCTTTAGTAAAATCCTTATATCCACCAAAACCATTCTTTTTACACATTCTCACTATGGATGCTGGTGAAGTAAAAGTTTTTTCTGCAAGTTCATAAATAGTTATTCCTGAAGCCTCCTTAGGATGCTCTAAAATATATTCTATTATAGATTTTTCTGTAGGACTGGCTTGGTTGTAATATTCTCTTAATCTTACGATTACACTCTTCACTCTTCCCACTCCTTAATTTCATTTTATCATCATGAACTATAGTGTCAATAATTCTTGTTTATTGTGAAATAATGTTTCATATTTTGGTTCATACTATATATTTTATCAGTTTTTTCTGAAACTTTAAAGATTAATATAGGAAAATTGATATGAATAAAAAATAGAATACAAACTTATAAGAAGGGTAGTGTTCGAATTGCTCAAAATTAAATATTCCGAAATGACAAAAAGAGGATATGGTTCTCGGAATCACCATAGATATTTTCCATAGCCTTCCTTTTCCATATCCTCTTTTTTAATAAATTTCAATGCAGCACTATTGATACAATATCTAAGACCACCTTTATCCTTTGGTCCATCATGAAATACATGACCAAGATGAGAATCTCCATATTTACTTCTAACTTCAGTCCTTGCCATATTATGACTAGTATCTAATTTTTCCTTAATATTTTCTTCTATAGGTTTAGTAAAACTAGGCCATCCACAGCCTGCATCATATTTGTCTCTTGAACTAAATAGTGGTTCTCCAGTAACTACATCCACGTAGATGCCTTCCTCCTCATGATCCCAATACTCATTTTGAAAAGGCCTTTCCGTTCCATTTTCTTGAGTTATCTTATATTGAATTGGGGTTAACTTTTGTTTTAGTTCTTTTTTATTGGGTTTTTCATATTTTGACATAGGATCACCTCAAAAATTTTCTTTAGATAAGCTTAATATCCAACTTATCCAGCTTGATACAGTCTGGGCTCTTCTATAGAATGTACTATCTGATTTTATTTTATACAAATTTGATTCTTTCATTGTTTTAACAACATTATCTTTACTAGGCATTTGTTTTATTTTGAAATATTCTTTTAAAGTTTTATTAAAAGCATTGTGTTTAAGAAGTAATTCAATAAATTTGAGTTGTCTTGTCTTTAAGTTGATTTTAAAAAGATTTCTACCTTCATTTGTTAAAAAGTAAACTACCTCATTATCTTCTCTTTTTTTATCTATAATACCTAAATATCTACCTGCATCAGTATAATAGTTAGTTTGTCTAGGATTAAAATCATATGTAGTAGTAATCTCTTCTTTTGTCATGTCCTTCTTATATAATAATTCGCATAAATTTATAAGTCTCTTAATATTATTAGCCTGAGGAAATTGGATCCTTGGTTCTTCAATAATATTGACATTATATAAAATATCTTTTATATCATTCAGACTAATATCATCTTGTACTAAAGTATAATTTTTTTGTTTTACCAAAACTAATGAATTATAATTATTAGGATCCTGAAAAACATACTCATATAATGTAAAAATACCATTAGAATATACCATAAAAATTGGCTTGACCCTCTTAGCTATCTTCTCATCCCATAGTCTAAAGGGATAATATAATTGTCTAATTAAAAAGTCTTCAGAAATTGAGTTTTTAGCCTCTATTAAAGCTAGACTTTCTGTTCCTTCATAACCGCCATCTATTTCAATTTGAGAATTAGATACTATAACCTTTACATCTTTGTTGATATTTAAATTATTTATATAGAAAGAAAATTCATTAGAACTAATCCGCCCACTGACTGTAGGCATTGGTTTATCATCTTGAAGAAAATCCGATAATATTCCTGAAACAAAGGCACAATTTATAGCTATGGATTCAGAAGTTATATTTTCATAATCAATACTTTCTATATAATCAGGAAATGTAACTTTTATAACTTCATTATTTATTTCATCAAATTCCTTGTATGCTTCAAAAGAAGAAATTATATAACTACCTCTAGTTATTGGTAAAATAGATAGATGATTATCTATAAACAATTTTGGTAAATTTGTCTTATGGTCGAATTTTGTAGCTAATCTAGCTTCTCTAAATTCATTAATCTTTTTAGAAGAAATTTCATAAAAGCCTTTATTCTCTATTTCATACAAAATATTATATTTATCAAAAAGCTTTTCCCAGGCAAAATCATTTTTCGTTTTACTCATAATTCCTCACCAGCACTTCGTTAACTTCTCCTCTTTTATGTCCCTTTGAATTTATAGATCTTTTAGCATGTAC
>NZ_DATHXO010000099.1:0-2028 GCF_035459645.1 Schnuerera sp. | reverse complement strand
AATCAGGCTGTGACTCCAAGACGAGGCCGGTATCAACGATGTTGTCGGCATAGCGGTCAACAACTGCTTTTGCCTGTGAGGTGTCGTGGTAGGCGTCACGTGCCTGCTGTCGGATTGCGTAGTGGTTGAAAATATTGGTCGGTGAATAGGTGCTGGTGCCATAGGGGTATTTCGCCATTTGATAACATTACCAAGTTTTCACATAATTTTTGCATATCTTCATTGATAAGTAAATATTCTTTAATTTCATCTTCCATTAACATATTAGTTAATCCATCAGTACATAAAAGAAGTATATCATCTTTTAATTTTTCTTCAACTATTAAATCTGCTTCAATTTCCTTGCTAGTACCTACTGCTCTAGTAATAATATTTCTCTGTGGATGATTTTTTGCCTCTTCTTTACTAATACTTCCATTCCTTATTAATTCTTCCACTAAAGAATGATCTGTTGTTATTTGAGATAAATTACCTTTTCTAAACAAATAAGCCCTACTATCACCAACATGGCCTATAAATATTTTTTTATTATTCTTATAAGCTAAAGTAACAGTAGTACCCATACCAGAGAATTCTTCATCCTCCAAAGATTTGTTATATATTTTTTCATTTGCTTTAATTATGGAACTTATAATATTCTTTTTAATACTATCATCATCTAGACAAAAATTATTATAATTTTTCTCTAAGATAGAGCTTATTATCTCCACTGCCATTTTTGAGGCGATTTCTCCCGCCTTATGACCACCCATACCATCCGCAATAATAAACAAAGGATGTTCTTTGTAACGAGAAATATAATAAGCATCTTGGTTAATCTCTCTAATCTTCCCTATATCCGTTTTTACACCGACTTCCATAAAAATCACCTCACTGAAAAGTATTTCTGTCTCTATCTTTAGTGTAACTCCTTCTCAACTGTCCACAAGAAGCGCCTATATCACTACCCATTTCCCTACGTATAGTAACTGGTATCCTTGTTTTTTCTAAACCAATTTTAAACCTTTCAACATATCTTCCTGACGGTCTTTGTTGATTATACTCTTCTATTGGATTTAAAGGTATTAAGTTAATATGGCAATTTAATTCATTCAGCACATAAATTAATTCCTCTAAATCTTTATTCCTATCATTAACCCCTTCAATTAAAGTATATTCTATGGTAATTCTTCTATTAGTTTGATTATAATAATACTTACATGCTTGGATTATTTCACTAATTGTATATTTATTTCCTATAGGCATTATTTTTTTTCTAACATCATCAAAAGGTGAATGTAATGATATGGATAAAGTAATAGGTATCCCTTCATCTGCCAATTCATAAATTTTTGGTACTATTCCACAGGTAGATAAGCTTATATTTCTATAACTTATGTTATGTCCACTCTTATGATGAATTATATTTAAAAATTTCAAAGTATTTTCATAATTGTCCAGTGGCTCACCACTACCCATTAAAACAATATTACTAATTTTCTTTTTTAAATCTTTTTCCATATTATATATCTGATTGACCATTTCAGAAGGACTTAGATTTCTAATAAAACCTTCCTTAGTGGAAGCACAAAAGGAACAACCCATTTTACAACCTACTTGGGTAGAAATACAAGCGGTCAATCCATGTTTATACTCCATAACTACGGATTCTATTATATTATTATCCTCTAATATAAATAAATATTTTTTAGTATTGTCTATTTTTGAATTAAATCTTTTTAAAATTTCAATCTGGTTAATTCTACTACAATCTTCTAGCTTGTCCCGCAGGGCAATGGAGAATACAGAAATATCTTGGATATTAGTACCATAGTTTTTATGAATATAAGTAAATAATTGTTTGGCCCTGTAGCTTTTTTCGCTAAGACTAATCATAAATTTTTCTAATTCTCCTAAAGTTAAACTATTCAGCTCGATTTTTTCCAAAAATTTCACCTCGAATTTTATTTCTAATTTTATATTATATCATACTAATATAAAAATTAACTATTCTTCTTTTGAATTTTTGCAATAAAAAAACCATCTGTA
>NZ_DATHXO010000098.1:0-3939 GCF_035459645.1 Schnuerera sp. | reverse complement strand
CTGTAAAAAATGAAAATGGAAAATTAATAGGATATAATACTGATGGTTCAGGATTTATTAAATCTTTAGAATTAGAAAATATAGGGGTAAAAGGCAAAACTATTTTGGTTTTAGGTGCTGGTGGTGCAGCTAATGCCATTTCTACTTCTTTAGCTATGAGAGGAGCTAAAAAGATAATTATAAGTAATAGAACTTTATCTAAAGCAAAAAAATTAGCTAACAAAATATCAAAACAGTTTCCAGAGGTAATAACAGAGTTTGATTATTTGAAGTTGGGAAATATTTCAAAAAAAACAATTAATATGATTATCAACTGTACTTCTGTGGGTATGTATCCAGATATGAGCACAACTCCTATAACTCTTAACGGATTTTCAAATAAGGTAATTGTATACGATATTATTTATAACCCCCAAAAAACAATGTTATTAGAATTAGCTGAAAAAAGAGGTTACTATACCATAAATGGGCTTTCAATGCTCATAAATCAAGCTTTATATAGTCAACAAATATGGGCTGAAGAAAAAGACCAAAATTATATTGATAATTTTAAGGAAATAAAAAGGATTTTGGAAACTTATGTTGAATAGTATTACTAAATAATTAAACATGAATAGGTGGATTTAAATGAAGATGTCAAGTTTAAAATTAGGAGAACTTTTACTTTACTCTGGCAAAATAACTAAAGAACAATTAGATATAGCTTTGGAAAAGCAAGATAAGACCAATGAGAAGATTGGAGAACTCCTTGTTAATGAAGGTTATGTTACTAAAAATGATATTATAGAAGTTTTGGAATTTCAGCTGGGAATACCTCATGTAGATTTAAATAAATTTCATGTGAATCCTGAAGTAGTTTTACAAGTTCCAGAAAATATTGCTAGAAGATATGATTTAATTGCAGTAGATCTCAAGGATAATCTATTAATATTAGCTATGGCAGATCCATTAAATATATTTGCTATAGATGATGTAAAATTATATACCAATTATGAAATACAGCCAGTGATTTCTGATAAAAAAAGTATTAAGGAAAATATAGATAAATACTATAGAAAGGAAACTACAGAAAAATTATTAGAGGAGTTTACAAAATCTTATCAATATATGAACGAAGAGGAATTAGAAGACGAGGAATTATTAGAGGTAAGTACTGCACCTGTAGTAAAACTAATTAATTCTATAGTTGATCAAGCTGTAGAAATGAGAGCAAGTGACATACATATTGAGCCCTGGGAAGAAGATATACGTATTCGATATAGAATAGATGGAGATTTACATGAGGTAATGAAACTATCAAAGCACAGCCTTTCTGCATTAGTTACTAGAATAAAAATTATTGGTAGGATGGATATTGCAGAAAAAAGAATTCCTCAGGATGGTAGGGTTGAAACTAAGGTTAGGAACAAAGAAATAGATATGCGGATATCAACTATACCTACTGTATATGGAGAAAAAATTGTTTTAAGATTGTTAGATAGAAGTAACTTCATGTTTTCTAAATCTGAGTTAGGATTTAAAAAAGAAAATTTAAAATTATTTGATAAAATATTAGAGCAGCCTTATGGAATGGTATTAGTTACAGGGCCAACAGGTAGTGGGAAAACTACAACTTTGTATGCGGTACTTAAAGAACTAAATAAAATTGAAAAGAATATTATAACCATAGAGGATCCAGTAGAGTATAAATTGGAGGGAATTAATCAAGTACAAATAAATCCAAAGGCTGGCTTAACCTTTGCAAATGGATTAAGATCTATTTTAAGGCAAGATCCAGATATAATTATGGTTGGAGAAATAAGAGATGCAGAAACTGCAAAGATAGCTATTCGTGCTGCAATAACTGGTCATTTAGTTCTTTCAACACTTCATACCAATGACAGCCCTTCATCTGTAGTAAGATTAATTGATATGGGTATAGAGCCGTATTTAGTAGCATCAGCTGTAATAGGAGTAGTTTCACAGAGACTTGTAAAGAACCTATGTCCTAATTGCAAAGTACCTTACGAAGCTAATTATTCTGAAAAATCATTATTAGGTATAAATACTGAAAAGACAATTTCACTTTATAAAGCAAAAGGTTGTAACAATTGTAATAATGGGTATATTGGAAGAAGAGCAATTCACGAAGTTATGGTTGTTAATGAGGAGATTAGAAAATTGATCAATGAAGGGGCTAGTACTGATGAATTACGTGCAACTGCTCTAAAATGTGGAATGACAGATCTTTTAATGAATTCTAAGGAGTTGGCTTTACAAGGGATATCTACTTTAGAAGAAAGCTTAAAAGCTGGGTTTACATTAGGTTAGGAGGAATATAATGGATTTAATAGATTTAGTAAAAGTTGGAGTAGATAATAAAGCTTCAGATATTCATATTACAGTAGGGATACCACTAGTATTAAGAATAGATGGCTCTTTAACTTATTTTGGGGATAATATCATAAATCCTGAATATACAGAAAACTTAGTGAAACAAGTTTTAGATGAATGTCAATTAAAAGAGCTAAATGAAAAAGGAGAATTAGATACTTCCTATTCTGGTCCTGGTATTGGCCGTTTTCGTATTAATATTTTCAAACAAAGAGGAAGTTATGGAATGGCTATTAGGATAATTCCTTTAAGGGTCCCCACTATTGATGAGTTAGGATTACCTCTGATAGTTAAAGACTTAGCAAGACTTCCGAGAGGATTAATATTAGTAACTGGTCCAACAGGTAGTGGCAAATCCACTACACTAGCTTCAATGGTCAATTTGATTAATAAAGAAAGAAACTGCCATATACTTACTTTAGAAGATCCTATAGAATATTTACATAAACATAACAAAAGTATTGTAAATCAAAGAGAAGTTGGAACGGATACCAATAGTTTTTCTAATGCTTTAAGGGCTGCCTTACGTCAAGATCCAGATGTAATATTAGTAGGAGAGATGAGAGATTTAGATACTATTAGTATAGCTCTAACAGCTGCTGAGACAGGACATCTGGTACTTTCTACTTTACATACCATTGGAGCAGCTAAGACTATAGATAGGATCATAGATGTTTTTCCACCTCATCAACAACAACAGGTTAGAATTCAGTTTTCTTCTGTAATACAAGCTATTATATCACAGCAATTGTTACCTAAGGCAAAAGGTGATGGAAGAGTTGCAGTTTTTGAAACAATGGTAGCAACACCTGCTATTAGAAATTTGATAAGAGAAGAAAAGATTCATCAGATTGACACTTCAATACAAACGGGTGGCAAACAGGGAATGCAAACAATGGACAACTCTTTACTCGAGTTGTATAATAAAGGTATAATATCTAGAGATACAGTTCTTAATCAAGCAGTCAATTTAGATATGATACGAAGATATATCCTATAAGGTGGTGTTTATATGGCAATATATAAATATAAAGCCATTTCTGAAGCAGGACAAGTGCAAGAAGGATATCATGAAGCTTCTTCTGAGGAAGATGTATTGATAATGTTGAAAAGCAGTAACTATTATCCTATGTTTATTGAAGAAGATAAAGGTACAAATATTAAAAAAGATTTTTTTTCTAAAAAGGTTACTAAAAAGGATATAGCAGTGTTTTGTAGACAGTTTTATACTATGATAAATGCTGGAATAAGTATTATAAATTGTTTAGATATTTTAGAGAAACAAACTGAAAACAAAACATTGAAAAAGTCTACATATAATGTTTATGAAGATGTTCAAAAGGGTATGACATTATCTGAAGCTATGGAAAAACATAAAAAAGTATTTCCTCCTTTGTTAATTAATATGGTAGAAGCTGGAGAAGTTAGTGGTAATTTAGATGTTTTAATGGAGAGGATGGCCATTCATTACGAAAAGGAAAATAATATTGAAAATAAGGTAAAAAATGCTTTAGTATATCCTATAGTTCTTAGTATAGTAGCTATAGCAGTGGTAATTTTTCTATT
>NZ_DATHXO010000097.1:0-2477 GCF_035459645.1 Schnuerera sp. | reverse complement strand
GCTGCCACAGGCACTGCAAATGGAGGACTAATATATTTTTTAAAAAAGGGAGAATATATTAGTGGAAAAGAAATATTATCTATTCAAGGAGAATACTTAAAAAGACCAAGCAAGATTTACTGTACCATAGACAAAGAGGGTGAAAGTTACAATATTAAAGTTGGTGGCGAAGCTAAATTAATATTAGAAGGAATTATGTATTTTTAACCAACCTAAAAGGTTGGTTATTTTAATTTTAAAAATCCTAGAGTAATTAAAATAATGCCAGTTAACCAAGAAAGGTTGATCTTTGATTTTTCAACGAATCTCCTTCCAATAAATAAACCACCCCAAATAGATAATATATTAAAAACTATAGATAAAAAAATGATTAAGAAAAAATTAATATTACAAAGACCAGAACTAAAACCTATAGCCAATGAATCTAAAGAAAGAGCTACAGCTAAGTAGAGAGCTTCGTTATAGTTAAGGTTTTTAGAATTATCAAAATCGGCTTTAATTTCATCAACATAGATATCAATTATTAATCGTATATCAAATAGTTTAACTTTTACCCTTTCTTTTGAAGAACCTTTATTTTTAAAAAAAGATTTAACAAAACTTTCAAATAAATAATATATACCAAGAAATATCAAAATCAAAAAACTTATTGTAGTGGTAAGATTTAAAGGCAAAAAATTTTTTATGAATTCTCCCAGCAAAACAGATATAGCTAAAAACGAAGTACAGACTATATCTATTATAAGTACCGAAGTAAAAGGTATCCTAATATTATTTGTACCATAAGCAATACTAGCTACAAAAGCATCTAAAGACAAAGCTAATACTAATAATAATGTTTCCACAGTTAGCACTCCTTTAAATTATAATACTATATCATATTCTCTAATTATATCTGATGTGATAGTTTAATGAATTATGGATTATATATGGAATATTCGTGAATATACCAATATATAAATATAATAGCTATCAAAATAGAGATATACTTTAGGAGGAATTTATGAATATAATATGGGTATTAATAATATTTGTTATTGGTTTGATAATGACTGTGAAAGGCGGAGATATGTTTATAGAAGCTGCCATATGGATAGCCGAAAGAACAGGGATTTCCTCTGGAATAATAGGAGCGACTATTATCAGTATAGCTACAACTTTACCTGAGTTTTTTGTATCTACTGTAGCAAGTAATGAAGGTTTTTCTGAAATGGCAGTTGGAAATGTAATAGGTTCTTATATATGTAATATAGCATTTGTAATGGGAATATGCTCTTTAATAAAACCAATAAAGATTAAATCACATTTTTTTGGTATTAAAGGCATTATGATGATAGCATATCTATGTATTTTTTTTATTTTATCTAAGGGAGGATTAATTACATATAGGGAAGGATATTTTTTAATAGGGTTAGTAGTGTTTTTCATAATAGTAAATATTATAGAACATAAAAAAATAGATAGAAAAAACAAAAAGGTAAAGAGGGGACTTATCAAAAAAAAGGATATATTAATAAATCTTTTAAAATTTATATTAGGAGGATTTTTAATTATTTATGGAGCGCATATATTAGTAGATAGTGGAGTGAAAATTGCAAATTTTTTAAGAATTCCAAAACAAGTGATCAGTTTAACTTTACTTGCTATTGGTACATCTTTACCAGAACTAGTAACATCATTGACAGCCATATTAAAGCAACGGCAAAATATATCCTTAGGAAATATTTTAGGTGCAAATATATTGAATATGTCTATTGCAATGGGAGCTTCAGCTTTAGTTAGTCAACGAGGATTAATAATTTCAAAACAGACATTGGTATTAGATATACCTATGGCTATGATTGTTGCTTTGATTTTTATAATATCAGGGATTTGTAAAGAAAAAATTGGCAGATTTACAGGATTATTGTTACTCTCTTCTTATGTAGTGTATTTACTCATTATATTTTAATATGAAAGATAATGAAAAATAGCATATTTATGCTATTTTTTATTATGTTGAATTAAAGATAAGAAAAAGTGAATAATAATATAGAAACTAAAAAATAAAATACTATTTATAAGGGAATCGCCTAAAATTTACTAAAATTAATATTTGAAATATTTTAATTTTATGTTATCATATAAATTGTTTGCTAAAAACATAACAAATGAAAAGGAGGAATAATTATGGAATTTATGAAAATAGTAGATGTTTTAAACGATCTATTATGGAATAAGCTTCTAATTTTTCTTTTACTAGGAACTGGTATTTATTATACTTTTAGATTAAGGTTCTTACAAGTTCGTAAATTTAAGTTTATTCACAAAGTTGCATTAGGAGATGTATTCAAAAGAGGTGATAAAGCGGATAAAGATGGAATGTCTTCATTTCAAGCTTTAGCCACATCTATCGCTGCTCAAGTAGGAACAGGAAACTTAGCTGGAGTAGCTACAGCTATAGCAACTGGAGGCCCAGGAGCTATATTTTGGATGTG
>NZ_DATHXO010000096.1:0-2455 GCF_035459645.1 Schnuerera sp. | reverse complement strand
TCATAGGGCTGTAGACGACGCAAAAGCAACTTCAGAAATTTTTATTAAATCTATGGATATACTAAATAAAAATGGAATTAAAGATTTTAACAAAATCAATAAACTTATAGAAGAAAAAGATATTTCAAAAGGTGAATCCTTTCATATAGTGATTTTTGCTAAAAATTTGACAGGTTTAAAAAACTTATATAAATTAATATCTTAATCGCATCTAAATTATTTTTATAGAAAACCTCGAATCCCTAAAACTCTACTAAACGCATATAGAGAAGGATTGATATTAGGAAGTGCTTGTGAGGCAGGGGAGCTATATAAAGCTATCCTTAAGAATAAAGACTATAATGAAATAAAAAACATTGTTCGCTTTTATGATTATTTAGAAATTCAACCTTTGGGTAATAATATGCATTTAGTTAGAAATGGATTAGTAAAAGATGAAGATGAACTTATTGAAATAAACAAACGAATTGTCGAATTAGGTGAAAAATTTAATAAACTAGTAGTAGCCACTGGTGATGTCCACTTTTTAGATCCAGAAGATGAGATTTATAGAAGGATATTGATGTTTGGACAAGGATATTCTGATGCAGATTTGCAACCTCCTTTATATCTTAGAACTACCGATGAAATGCTTAAAGAATTCGAGTATTTGGGTCCTGAAAAAGCAGAAGAAGTTGTTGTTAAAAATACTAATTTAATTTCTAATATGATTGATAAAATGGATCCTATTCCTGAAGGTACTTTTCCTCCTGTTATAGAAGGATCTGAAGAAAAGTTGAAGGAAATAACATATAATCGAGCTATTGAAATATATGGAGACCCTTTGCCAAATCTAGTAAGAGAAAGGTTGGATATGGAATTAAGCTCAATTATTAAAAATGGATATGCTGTAATGTATATAATTGCACAAAAATTAGTTTGGAAATCTTTAAATGATGGCTATTTAGTTGGTTCTAGAGGATCGGTTGGTTCGTCTTTTGTGGCAACAATGAGTGGAATTACTGAAGTAAATCCATTAGTACCTCATTATGTATGCCCTAATTGTAAATATAGTGAATTTATAGAAGATGGCTCAATAGGTTCAGGTATAGACTTACCTGATAAAAATTGCCCAAAATGCAAAACATCACTAAGCAAAGATGGACACGATATCCCTTTTGAAGTTTTTCTAGGATTTGAGGGAGATAAAGAACCGGATATCGATTTGAATTTTGCTGGAGAATATCAAGCTAATGCTCATAAATATACTGAAGAATTATTTGGTGAAGGATATGTTTTTAGAGCAGGAACTATAGGTACTATTGCAGATAAAACTGCCTACGGATTTGTTAAAAAGTACCATGATGAAAAGGATTTAAATGTACACCCTGCTGAAATTAATAGATTGGTTCAAGGATGTACTGGGGTTAAAAGGACATCTGGTCAACATCCAGGAGGAGTAATGATAGTTCCAAAGAATAAAGAAATTTACGATTTTACCCCTATACAATATCCTGCTGACGATAAAAAATCAGGAGTTATAACTACCCATTTTGATTATCATTCTATTAGTGGTAGAATTTTAAAACTAGATATATTAGGACATGATGTTCCAACAATCATAAGAATGTTGGAAGAAATTACAGGCGTAGATCCAAGTCGTATTCCTTTAGATGATAAGGAAACTATGAAATTATTTACTAGTATAAAACCTTTGAATATACATGATAAAAATATTAATATTGAGGTAGGGACTTTGGGAATACCTGAGTTTGGTACTAAGTTTGTTAGACAAATGTTAATGGATACAAAACCTACTACTTTTGCTGAATTAGTTAGAATTAGTGGTCTATCTCATGGTACTGATGTATGGTTGAATAACGCACAGAATCTAGTTAGAAATAATGTTGCAGCTTTAAAAGATGTTATTTCTACAAGAGATGATATCATGTTATATTTAATCTATTCCGGCCTCGATAAGAAACGAGCTTTTAAAATAATGGAAAATGTTCGAAAGGGTAGAGGTTTATCAGATGATGATGAGGAATATATGAGAAGCTTTAATATTCCAGAATGGTATATAGAATCTTGTAATAAGATTAAGTATATGTTTCCCAAGGCGCATGCCGTTGCCTATGTGATGATGTCTTATAGAATCGCTTATTTTAAGGTTCATCATCCTGAGGCTTTTTATGCTACTTATTTTACAACTAAAGCTCATGATTTTAATGCTCACTTAGTTTTAAAAGGAAAAGAAACTGTCAATGATAAAATCAAAGAATTGGAAAATTTGTCTAACCAATTGACTGCAAAAGAAAAAAATTTACTTACGGTTTTAGAAGTCGTCCAAGAGATGTACGCTAGAGGATACGATTTTGAAAAAGTAGATTTATACAAATCAGATAGTGATAAATTTTTAATTGAAGGTAAGAAAATTTTACCACCTCTTAAAAGTTTAGATGGAGTTGGAGAAACT
>NZ_DATHXO010000095.1:0-6409 GCF_035459645.1 Schnuerera sp. | reverse complement strand
GAGGTGGAAGAAGACGGGTTGGAATTTGATCCTGAAAGTGTGAGTGCCCAGGAAATCCGGGAGCAACAGGCTTATCAAGGGATAAGAATAAGCGTTCGGGGCAAACTGGGTAATGCTCGTATTCATCTGTAAATTGATATGTTTTCAAGTTTCATACCACATATTCTTTTTAAATAAGATCATTAGGTAAAAATATAAACCGACTAGCCTAAGCTTTCGGCTTATATAGCATATACATATGATTTTATATATCTAGGTACGATTACATTTTATTACTTTTAAATAAATATGTCAAGAGTATTAATTAGGTGTTATCTTCTCTACTTTACTTTCAGTGCCTTTCATACTAACTCTATAAGCCTGTGTACCAATGGAAGAAAGATGATTGTTATGGGTTACCATAATAATTTGTCGACCGAACATTTCTGATGTTCTTTTGAGAAAATCTGCCACATTAAAGATATATTCTTCACTTACGTGTTTGGCAGGTTCATCTAAAATAATAGGACCTTCTATTTTGGGCTTATGTACTTGAAGAAATGCAATACGTAATGCTAAAGATATAATGTCTACAATTCCCCCACCCCGCGATTGTTCTGGCTTTGTTTTGATTATAGTTTCATCCGCTTTTGTAATTACATAGAATTCAGCATTTGGTTTTCCATATAATTCTTCAATTTCAATTTGGAACTCAATATTGTTATCAAATATATATTGTAGACAATTAGTTACTAAAGATTCAATTTGAATTTTTGCTTGATTTCTGGCAAACTCAGAAGTTCTTTGAAGAAGTAAGCTAACTTTTTCAATTAAATCAATCTGTGATTCAATTTTTTCTATTAAATCAATATTTTCATCTATTTGTTCAAGTATTTTTTCTTTTTTGCCTTGCTCTTTTGATATATATGAGTCAATTTTAGAAATATAATCATCTAAATCTTCATAATTATTTATCACCATATCACTTCTTTTCTAAAATATCTTTCGGTAATAATGTATTTGCTTCATTAAACAGCTTCTCTATTTCAGACATTAATTTATTGATTTCTTCTTCTAAATCTTCTGGATTTACTCCCAAATTCTTTAATTCGTTAATTAGTTCCTCTTGTTGATTATTAAGTTGTTCCAACCTAGCTTCAGCCCTATATTTTAGACTTTTAGCTCTTTCAAGATTATCTCTTAGATTATTAAGTTCTTTTTCGTAATCCATTAATTTTTCCTCCTATTTATAATTACTTACTATCACATTTATTCGTGTTTCATCTATATTACTAAAACAGAGAGGACATACTTTTAAATTAGATAAAATGCTTTTATACTCATTTAATTTAACATTTATTTCATTATTTACTTGCAATAATCTTTTTTGAGTCTTAGATTTATTAAATACTATTGTATCATAATTCTCTTTATATTTTATTAAAACTTGTAATTGTTTATTTTTTAATTCCAAAGAATTTTTAATATCTAATATAGAATCTATATCTGATAATTTATCTATATATATTGTACCTATGGAAAGGCTTTTGTTAATATTATCTAACCTATTTTTTAAATCCAATAATTTATCAACTTTTAAAGAACTCTTTTTAATTAAATCGATTTTTTCATCTACTTTATTAATTTCTTTCAGATTCTTTAATATTTTATTATTACTTGAAATAGACATATTAATATTTTCTAAGTTTGTATTAATTTTAGAAAGTTTAGAAACTCTTTCTAGAGAAATACTTGCTAAATTAAGTTTTTCTCCAATTATATCAATATTCTTTAATGAATTAAGTAAGTTTTCATTTTCCTTTATATTGTTTTTGTTTCTATTTAGTTTATTATATGCGTTAAAAATATATCTATATATTTGAATATCATTAGTTAATTTTTTTTCTATATTCGTTATGTCATTGATATTTTTAAGCTTTTTTAATTGGATTTTTAATAATAATATTTCGCCATTTATTTTGTTTAGGTGTTTCGATATATTCACTAATTTATCTAATTTCAATTGATTATTATATATATGTTTTTTAATAATCTTTAGTTTTTCAGTTTTATTTATTAATTCATCCAAATAATCATATTGTGTTAAATTTTCTTTTAAATTTCCTAGGTTTTCCTCATGATTTTTCTTTTTAATGTTTAAATTCCTAGTATCTTTTAATGTATCTTTTAAAGCATCATCAATTATATGGACGCCAACTAATCTACCTATAGCATTAGCTCTAGTAGCATTTTTTTCAGAAAGTAAAAAAGGTCCTTCTAATTGTTCACCAATATTTATTGAATTTGATTGGTTGCTATCTAATAATACTTTTCTCATTGAAGTTTTATTTATTACTTCTTGAGGAACTTTTGTACCAAAACCTTCTAAGATTAATTCTTTGCCTTCATTGTTATATAAATAATATACATTTTTATTCTTACTTCTATATCTTTTTATTTTAGAATTATCATTGAAAATTACTGTTACACTACATTCAGTTTCTCCTTCTCTAATAAAAAAATCTCCTGAAGGTTCGTTAAATAGAGCCCATTTTAATCCTCTGATTATAGCTGTTTTACCTTGATCAGATGGCCCCACTATAACATTTAAATATTGATCTAATTCAATCTCTGTATATTTGTGAGATTGAAAGTTTTCTAAAATTACTTTTTTTATATATTTCATATTAAAACTCGTCTCCTAAATTTTTTAATTGAGAATGAGATATCCTCTTGAGAGCTTCCACCTTTACTTCTTCAGAAACACCTTCAGTGTTAGAAACCTCCATTAATATTTCATTTATTTCTAATTTTTCAAAATTAATAGCAGTATCTATTGATTGTTTGAACTCGAATAATCTTTCGCTTTTAAAAATATGATTTTCTATCTCTTGTCTATCTAAAACTTCTTGTCCTTTAGAAGCAGTTTTAAGTTCTAAAAGCTCCACATTGATGGTATTATTTAAGTCAATGATAGCTGCTTTAGGCATTCTATCTATTTCAGTTAAGCTATTGGTAACTCTTATAAGGCTACCTGGATTGATAAAATATCTATTATTTGTTTCTATTATACCAAATCCAGAATGGTAGTGGCCTGATAAAGTAATATGAGCTTTAGTATCTTTGATGTGATCAATTAAAGTATATGGAATCCCCTTTAGAAAGGGTTTGTTTAATAACATACCGTGAACCATATGGATAGCATAATCTACATCTTCTGGAATATTATCGACTATATAGTTATGTCTACTTGATTCATTGTCAATATTATAAGTATAAGGTTGACCAGTTAATTGCACTTTAATTCCATTTTTATTTAGGTATATAATTTCATTTTGGTCAATTATCCTGACAACACTCAAAGCGTTTAAAAGGCCAAGCATTGTTCTATTCAGAGTATTAGGATTGTGACCATAAATATCATGATTACCACAAACTATATATATAGGAACATTAAAGTCTTTAAGTATGGAGGCAAAATTACTTACAATAGAGACAGAGATATCAGGCCTATCAAATAAATCGCCACCATGTAATATATAATCAATATTATATTCTTTTATTATTTTTATAATTTCTTTAAACTTCTTTTCTAATGTGTCAGGTAGATTATCTTTTCTATTTTTAGGTGTAGTACCTCTTATATGGGTATCAGTTATAAAAAGTAATTTCAATAAATAACACTCCTTGTAAATAAACCTCCTATTTAGGAGGTTTATTTAATTTTTCTTATCTGAAGTTTTCTCTTTTATCTTAGTATTATCATCATTTTCATCAGAATCTAAACCAAATTTTTTTCTTATCTTTTTTTCAATTTCTAAAGCAATTTTTGGATTTTCACGTAAAAAATCTTTAGCATTTTCTCTACCTTGTCCAAGCCTGTGTTCTTCATAACTATACCAGGAACCAGCTTTGTCAATAATTTCTGCTTCAACTCCAGTATCTAAGACATTGCCTTCTTTAGATATTCCTAACCCATACATTATATCAAATTCCGCTTGTTTAAAAGGTGGAGCTACTTTGTTTTTAACAACTCTAACTCTCGTTCTATTTCCGATAACACTGTCACCTTGTTTAATAGAATCAATTCTTCTAACATCTAAGCGGACACTTGAATAGAACTTTAAGGCTCGCCCTCCAGTAGTAGTTTCAGGATTACCAAACATAATTCCTACTTTTTCTCTTAATTGATTGATGAAAATTACAGTTGTATTAGATTTGTTAATTGCTCCTGCTAATTTTCTTAAAGCTTGAGACATTAGTCTTGCCTGTAGTCCAACATGGCTATCACCCATTTCACCTTCTATTTCAGCTTTTGGTACTAACGCAGCTACTGAATCTACAACGACAATATCAACTGCTCCACTTCTTACTAAAGCCTCTGCTATCTCTAGTCCTTGTTCTCCGGTGTCAGGTTGTGATACTATAAGGTTTTCAACATCTACACCTAGTTTTTTAGCATAACTTGGATCTAAAGCATGCTCTGCATCAATGAAAGCTGCTATACCATCTTTTTTTTGTGCTTCTGCTATTACATGTAATGCAACAGTAGTTTTACCTGAAGATTCAGGACCATAAACTTCAATAATTCTTCCCCTTGGAACTCCACCAATGCCTAATGCTATGTCTAAATCCAAGGATCCAGTTGGGATAACTTCCATTTTAACAGTTTTATTATCGCCTAATCGCATTATAGATCCTTTTCCAAATTGTTTTTCAATTTGGTTAATCGCTACATCTAAAGCCTTCTTTTTTTCATTATTCTTAGTCATTGTTTTCCAGTTTAAACTGGATTCACCACCCTTCACATTTTAGAACATGAGTTCTAAAATAATTGTATAATAATTTTAGCTATTAGTCAATTAATTAATTTATACTGTTATAAGATTTTTCTTAACTCATCAAAAGCTTTTAAAGATGCCCTATTTTGGATGGAGTTTCTATCTCCGTTAAAAATAGATTTAATTGCATAAGAATCAAGATTAGTTGCAATTCCTATAAAAACAAGACCTATTGGTTTATTTTTGCTGGCACCAGTGGGTCCTGCTATACCAGTTGTAGACAATGCTATATCGACTCCTGTTTTATTGAGAAGTCCTTTAGCCATTTCTATAGCGATTTCTTCGCTTACAGCTCCATATTTTTCTAATATACTTTTGTTAACATTTAATTCATTTATTTTTGATTCATTGCTATATGTTACAATTCCCCTATCAAATACTTCTGAAACTCCTGGGACTTTGGTAAATCTAGCAGATATAAGTCCTCCAGTACATGATTCACAGAAGGCAATTTTCATGTTTCTCTTTTTTAATTTGTCAAAGACTACTTTTTCTATAGATTCATTTTCGTAACTATATATATATTTAGATATTTTACTATCAATTTTCTTGACCATTTCATCTAATAATATATCAACCTTTTCTTCTTTGATATCCTTAGCTACAATATTAATATCTACTTGCCCATCTTTGGCATAAGTAGCTAAACGTGGATTTTTTTGATCTTTAATTATGTCCAATAATAAAGTTTCTAGAGCGGATTCTCCAATACCAATAGTATTTATTGTTTTGATTTTGATGATATATTCCTGATGTATTAAAGGGATAACGTATTTATTAAACATTAATTTCATTTCTTTAGGAGGTCCTGGAAGTAATATTATTTTTTTATCATTCCATTCAATATAAATTCCAGGTGCGGTGCCAACTTCATTTACTAAAGGTATAGCATTACATGGTAAATATGCTTGCTTTATATTATTGGGCGACATAGTTTTTCCTGTATTATTAAAATAATCTTTAATACTTTTCTCCATTTTTTTATTTAGTTTTAAGTCAAGACCTAAAGTTTTGCTAATAACTTCTTTTGTCATATCATCAGTTGTAGGACCAAGTCCTCCAGTGAAAATTAATAGATCAGATCTTTCTAATCCAATTTTTAAAACATCCTCTAATAATTTTGGGTTATCTTTTACTGATGTATGATATAACACATCAATACCAATTTCCCAAAGTTTTTTAGAAAGATAATAAGTATTTGTATTTAATGTATTACCTAATATTATTTCTGTTCCTACTGAAACTATTTCAGCATTCATCTTGTTCACCTCAGTTATTTTTTACTAGTTGTTAAAACATGTTTGTTTTTATATAAATAATCTATTCCAGATAAAATAGTAAAAAACAATGAAATATATAACATAATTATATCAAATGGGAATTCAATAAATTTAAAAGGGAAATTATTTATTAATAGACTAATTATAGCGATTAATTGAGTGATAGTTTTAATTTTGCCTAAAGCACTAGCAGCAATAGTTATTCCTTCAGATGCAGCAATAATTCTAAAACCAGTAATAGTAAATTCCCTTGCTATAATTAGTACTACAACCCAGGCTGGTACTTTTCCAAGTTGTACCATAGATATT
>NZ_DATHXO010000094.1:0-9245 GCF_035459645.1 Schnuerera sp. | reverse complement strand
CACCAAATCTTTAAATCCAACAATTCTATTATTAGGAGTTGTCAAGTCCTGGTGAGGAGCAACTCCTGTGTCTATGACTGCAGTAGTTATTCCTTTTCCTTTTAATCCTTTTTCATGAGGGAAATATCCTCCTACAGTAGGTACAGCAATATCCAATTGAGTAAAAACTTTTGAATCGAAACTAATATATTCGATATCAGGATTACTAGCTAATCTATAAATTAAGTCAGTACTTAAATTACAAGCAACTCCATTGATTATAGGCAAAGGTCCTTTAACTTTGGTAGAAAGATTCATAATACCATCTTTAAGTCGAATATCTTTTTCTTTTAACTGAACAATTACAGGTAGTTCTTCTTTAGATTGGGACATTATTTTAGCACTTAAAATGGGGCATATTTTAGAACTACTCATTTTTCTCATATAAAACCACCTTCCTTGTTCTATTCTATGCAGTTTATTTTAAAAATGTGTCTAAAATTAAAAAAGCCCTTTAAAGGGCTTTTCTTCTTAAAAATAATTTATAAACTTCACCTACTACAAGAGGTAAAAATGCATGTATTAAAACTATCTGCCAATCTTTAAGACTTAATGGATAGGTATGAAAAATTGTTTGTAAAAATGGCATATAGACTACAATCAACAATAAAACAAAGGAAAATAAAGTTGCATAAGTTAATGTTTTATTAGAAAATACGCCTATTTCAAATATAGTATGTTTTTCAGATCTGCTAGAATAGGCTCTCAACAATTCAGCTGTAATCAAAGTTCCAAAGGCTATAGTCCTTGGAATAATTAAATTTTCTATTCCATAGGTTTTGAGTCCCCATCTATATGCTAACAAAGTGCCTGAAGCAATAGCAATACTTTGGACTATTATTCCATTAACCATTCCTCTATCTAAAATAGGTTCATCTGGATTTCTAGGAGGAATTCTCATTATCTCAGACTCTCCTTTTTCCATACCTAAGGCTAAGGCAGGGAAACTATCAGTAACCAGATTTAACCATAGTAATTGGATAGGAATAAGAGGGACTTCCAGCCCAAGAAGTATACTTAAAGTAATTATTAATATTTCTCCAATATTACAGGACAATAAAAAGAAAACAAATTTTTTAATATTACTATATATTATCCGACCTTCTTCCACAGCTGAAACGATACTAGCGAAATTATCATCTGTTAAAATAACTTCAGCTGTATTTTTAGCCACATCTGTTCCTGTAATTCCCATGGATACACCTATATCTGCTCTTTTTAATGCTAATGCATCATTGACTCCATCTCCTGTCATAGCGGCAATCTCGCCATTTGCTTTTAATCCATTAATTATTTTTACTTTGTGTTCAGGAGAAACCCTTGCATAAACTCGTTTTTGTTTTACTAATTTTTTTAATTCATCATCAGAAAGACCATCTAGTTCTTTTCCCATTATAGCTTCATCTTCATGTTCTGCTATTCCCAACTCTTTAGCTATAGCAAAGGCCGTTTCTTTATAATCTCCTGTAATCATAACTGCTTTAATTCCTGCTTCGTTACATTTCTTTATGGCTTCTTTAGCTTCTTTTCTTGGTGGGTCAATCATTCCTACTAATCCAAGAAAAACCATATCCTTTTCTATGGATTCAGAATCTATTTTTTCAGGCAGCTTATCATATTCTTTAAAAGCAAAGGCTAAAACTCTCAAAGCTTTTTTGGAAAACTCACTATTTATATTTAATACTTTTTCTTTTAATTTATCAGTAAAGGGGACTATTTTACCATCAATATATATACTATTACATTTACTAATTATTATATCTGGTGCTCCTTTAGTAAAGGAGGCTAGTTTATTTGGGATATAATTTTCATGGACTGTGGTCATCATCTTTCTATCAGAGTCAAAAGGAATTTCTTCGATTCTTGGAAATTCATTATTCATTTCTTCTTTTGACATATTCCCTTTTCCTGCCAAAGTGACTAATGCACCTTCAGTAGGATCTCCTAGTATTCTATATCCATCATCGGTTTTATCTAGAACTGCATCATTGCATAGAATTCCAATGGAAAGTAGTCTATTAAGGTTTTGGGATGTCTCTGGGGATTGGGTTGTGTTATCAATTTTAAATTCCCCTTTTGGTTCATAGCCAATTCCTGTAATATCGAATATTTGATTGTCAGTAAAAACCTTAACTACAGTCATTTCATTCTGAGTCAATGTCCCAGTTTTATCAGAACATATTACTGTAGTACAACCTAATGTTTCTACTGCTAATAGTTTTTTTACAATGGCATTTCTTTTGACCATTCTGTTCATACCTAATGCTAGAACTATGGTTACTATAGCAGGTAGACCTTCTGGAATAGCTGCAACTGCTAAACTAATGGCAATCATAAACATATCTAATATATCTCTTCCTTGAAATATGCCGATGCCAAATACTAATATACATACTACTATACAAGCAATACCTAGATATTTTCCTAGTTCATTCAATTTCTTTTGTAAAGGAGTGGTTTCATCTTCAAAGGTTTGAATCATGGAGGCAATATTGCCCATTTCAGTGCTATGTCCTGTTTCTACAACAACTCCTTTGCCTCTTCCGTAAGTAACGATAGTACTCATATAAGCCATATTTTTTCTATCTCCTAAAGCTACTTCATGATCGAATACTATATTTGCATCTTTTTCTGTAGGTACAGATTCACCAGTTAGTGAAGCTTCCTCTATTTTTAGATTGGAGGATTCGATTAATCTTAAATCTGCTGGAACAATATCCCCGGATTCCAACAGAACTATATCTCCTGGAACTAAGGTGTTTGCTGGGACTATGGTAGCATTTCCGTTTCTTATGGCTTTGGCATTGGGCGCAGCCATCTTTTTCAAGGCTTCCAAAGATTTTTCAGCTCTACCTTCTTGATATAGACCTAATATTGCATTGATGACTACAATGGCTAGTATTACAATGGCATCCGTCTTTTCTCCAACTATGAAAGAAATGATACTGGCTACTATTAATATAATTATGAGAAAATCATTAAATTGAGCGATTACTTTGGAAAGAAAACTCCTTTTGGTTTCTTCTTTTAATTCGTTAGGACCATATTTTTGGGAACGATGAGTTATTTCCTCATTGGAAAGACCAGTGTCTATATTGGTGTTTAACTCAGATAGTAATTCTTTGATGTTTTTTTCATACCATTCCATAAGTATTCCTTCCTTTCTTTTTCTTTCTATAGATTAGTATACCACTTAGGACATAAATTAAATTCTAAAATGTTAGTTTGTGGTAAAGGTTGAACATTTTCATTAGAGTTGCTAAAATATAATATGGAAAATAAAAAGACCTTTGTTTAGCCATAGTTGACCAAACAAAGGTCTTGCTACCTAAAGTTTACAGGATAGATAGCCGGGATTACTCCGTATTGACGGCTATCTATTTAAAAAGCTACTCCCCTTTGTTGGAATCAATTATATAATATATACATAATAATTTCAATAGCAATTATATTGTACCCAATAGATTTTAAACTTAAATATTAGTTTGACAAGTTCAATTTATTGTTAGATAATTTAGGCATGAGGGGTAATGTAGGACAGATAATTAGACATTCATTATATAAATGGAGTGATATTCATGAGTAAGAAGATATTAGTGGTAGACGATGAGAAATCCATAGCTGATATTGTAAAATTTAATTTAGAAAAGGAAGGATATACTATTGATTTAGCTTTTGATGGAGAAGAAGCTGTAAATAAAGTTCACGACTTTTTACCGGATTTAGTAGTTTTGGATATTATGCTTCCTAAAAAGGATGGGTTTCAAGTTTTAAAAGAGATTAGAAAAGATTTTAAAATTCCAGTACTTATGCTTACAGCAAAGGAAGAAGAAGTGGACAAGGTATTAGGTTTAGAATTAGGAGCCGATGATTATATTACCAAGCCTTTTAGTATGAGGGAATTGGTAGCAAGGGTTAAGGCGAATTTAAGGAGAATTGATTTTTCAAATACAGAGTTAAATAATGGTGATATAATAGAAACTGGAGATTTACTTATAGATTTAAACAAATATGAAGTTCAAAAAAGAGGACAAGTTGTAGAGGTTACCCTTAGAGAATTTGAATTGTTAAAATTTTTGGCTTCCAGTATAGAACAGGTATTTACAAGAGAACAGTTATTGGAAGAAGTATGGGGATATGAGTACTATGGTGATATACGAACAGTGGATGTAACTGTTAGAAGACTGAGAGAGAAGATAGAGGACAAGGATGGAGAATACAAATATATAATGACCAAAAGAGGAGTAGGATATTATTTCAGGAGGGGCTAGCCCATGTTTGCAAGTATTAGGTGGAAATTTATCATAGTATATTTTTTGCTTGTATTTATGGCTATGGTAATAGTAGGGGTTTTTATAGTACAAAGATTTGAAACACAACAATTGGAAAATAGATTGAATACCATGATAAAACAAATAGAATCCATAATTAGTACTTCCAGTTATTTGTCAGAAGATAATTGGAGCCTAGTCGATAAGGAAATTCAAAAAACTTTGAATGAATGGAGATTTGAAGGAACTGAAACTCTTTATGTTATCTATAATGAAGACATACCTAAAATATTAGCCTCATCCCATAGCAATTATGATAAAATCAAGGGGCAGAATGCCTTAGTTTATTTAGATCCTACTTTAATTTTAGAAGCTTATAATGGTGAAAAAAGTCAGAGAATTGGAAAAGATATAAACGAAAATAATATATATCAACATTTGGCATATCCAGTATTAGATGAAATAGGTCAAGTTAAAGGCGTATTATATATGACTGGTGATTTAGAAGATGTATATAAGACCATCGATGATTCAAAAAAAATATTAACTAATGCAACTATGTTAGCATTAGGGATTACTGTGTTATTAGGGTTTTTAATTGCAAGTAGTATAACTGAACCAATTAGAGATGTAACTAAGAAAGCTGAAAGAATGGCAAAAGGTGATTTTGATCAATTTGTTGAAGTAAAATCAGATGATGAAATGGGACAATTAGCCAGTATGTTCAATTACTTAACATTAAAGTTAAAGGACACTATTCAAGAGATGGATCTAGAAAAAAGCAAACTAGATACAATATTTAATTATATGGCAGATGGTGTTATAGCTATTGATGTAAATGGGCATATAATTCATGCTAATCCTATTGCAATTGATATATTGGATTTAGAAGATACTATAAATGAGGAATTTACTGAGAAGAAAGTATTTCCTATGGATACTCTAAATTTAAAGAGCATTGATTATGAAGATTTATATAGTCTTGAAGGTGAAAAAAATGTAGGGATAAAGAATACCATTTATCGTATTAAATATGCACCTTTCCGTAATGAAAAAAATAATATTGGTGGAGTAATAATTGTGTTTCAAGATATAACAGAACAGCATAAACTAGATAATATGAGAAGGGAATTTGTTGCAAATGTATCCCATGAATTAAAAACGCCTATAACTACTATTAAATCCTATACTGAAACTTTGATGGACTATGGGGATGTAGATGAGGAGCTTTCTGAGAAATTTTTATCGGTAATAGATAATGAATGTGATAGGATGGCACGTATAGTAAAGGATTTACTACAACTATCTAATTTAGATTATAATAAAACCAAGTGGAATAAGGTAGATTATTCTTTAGAAAAACTTATTAAGGATGCTTGTCTGAAATTAGAATTTTCTTTTAAAGAAAAAAATCAAAAATGTGATTTAAATATTGAGAAGGATTTACCAAATATTGTTATAGATAAAGATGGTATAGAACAGGTTATACTAAATATAATATCCAATGCTATAAAATATACTCCAAAGGATGGAAAAATAAACATATCTGCAAAAGAAGTTGAAGATAAGATTGTAATTAGTGTAAAGGACAATGGTATTGGAATACCTGAAAAGGATAAGAAAAGGATTTTTGAAAGGTTTTATAGAGTTGATAAAGGAAGAAGCAGGGATTTAGGTGGGACAGGATTGGGTTTATCCATTGCTAAACAGATAGTAGAGGCTCATGGTGGTGAGATAATACTAAAATCTGAGTACAAGGTAGGAACTGAAGTGGAGATTATACTTCCTAAAGCCACTAGCCTGTAATTTAATTTTAATTGGCTTGTAATACAATTGTAATATAATTAATATATAATGTTATTGTCCCCTATTGTAGGGTAAAGGAGGTAAAAATATGTGGAAGAAATTAACAATTAGTTTAGTTGCTATAATTATGTTTTTTTCTATATCGACAGTTGGATTTGCTGCACCTACAGATAATAAAGTAGATATAACTAAATATCAGGTAATTACACCAGAAGAAAGTTCTTCAGCTACTAATAATAAAGTAATACTAATATCTGGTAAAGCACCTGAAGGTACTGATATTATAATTGATTTATACGGGGCAATAGATTTAACCGGGGGAAAATATTCATTAACCAATTTACCTAAGGAAGATGATTATAGCCATATTTCAAGTATAAATATTAAATCTGGGGATATTGGTTTTGGAGAAGAGGTAGAATTAATCTTAGGTATAAATAAAATAATCATTACCTTTGATGTAGAAGGAGTACCTACTGTAGAGAAAATTCGCTATTATTATGAGAAGGAACAGGTAGAAAAAAGTTTAACTAATTCACCTATATCGCCTTCTGCTAAATAATATACCATAGATATGAGGAGATGATTTATTGTGCTAAGAGAAAGGCTAAAAACTATCCTACTCTTATCTTTGGTGTTTATTAGTGTTTTTTTGACAAGACGATTATGGATTCAAATGCCCTATGAAATATTGCCTTTATTTCAAAAAGAGGAAGCTTTATCTGCAAATTATTTATTTACAGATATGATAAAACCAGATAAGTATTTATTGAATTTTGATGAAAAAAATCATACAATTTTTCATAATGATGATAATAACAATCTATGGACAAGCACACGCTTTTCTTTAGCTGATATTCTGTCTTCTAATGATATTAGAACAGAGCCTATATCTACTGAAGAATTATTCACATATTATAATAATAAGTCCATAGTTTTTTATTTTCCAGAAAAATTTAGCACTTATATATTAGCTCGTTCATTAGATGTAGCAAAACCAAATAGCATTACGGATAAAATGCCAGATGTAGATAGTATTTACTTCTACTTAGGTAGAGAAGAGCCTTATGTTGTATTCAGTGATGGAGATGAGCATTTAAAAATTTATGATTCAAATTCAGATTTTGAAAGTATTAAAAACAAATTAAAAATCATAGAGCAGGAAAAAAATTATACTTTCTATTATCCTATTAGAGAAACATTAGGTATAGATAATGATGTATATATTCCCTATAAAATGTCTAAAATTATGCCTTTGGTTTATGTGGAAAATGAGTTGAACACAGATGATATTGATGAAATTAGGGAAATTGCAGAAATATTTTTTGAAAAAAATATAGATTATATAAGGGAGATAATAGAAAATAATGGTTCTATATTATATGTATATAATCAAAAGGTTTTAAAGATAAATCAAAGTGGTGTATTAGAATATTTTAGCCCTTTAGAGGAACCTGTTAAGGAAAGAAATCTTTATATTAGTTTAAATACAGCTTCTGAATTTTTATCTAATCATATTGGAGTTCCAAAGGATTTATATTTATCAAAAGTTGAGGAGATAGAATCAGGAGAAAATTTAGGTTATAGATTGTTTTTCAAATATAGAATAAGAGGAATGCCAGTTGTTTTAGGAAAAGAAATAGCAGAAGATTTTATTCAAATAGATGTTTTCAATAAATATGTAAGAAATTATAAAAGATTTATTAGAAAAGATATGGATATAGAAGCAGTCAATGATGCAGAAGTTAGTCAAATGTTATCGGCTTTTGATATAATAAATATGAATTATCAATTGTTACAAAACAATTATATAAAGGATAAGGAAATAACTTTAGAAGATTTAGAAGACATGGACAAGGAAGAGTTAAGGGAAAAGTTAAAGGATGAAGTTTTATCATCTATTAACGATATTTCTTTGGCGTATTTAGATCCATGTCTTAATAAAGAAAAGGAAAAATTAATTGGTGTATGGTTGTTAACAACGGAGAATAGAATCTATGCTTTTGATGTTTATAGTGGAGTTTTAGCATTTAGTAGAAAACAATAGTTAGTTGTGGATGGTGAAATAAATGGATTGGTCAAAGGCTAAGACCATATTAATAGTAGCTTTTATCATAACAAATATATTATTGGTTTATGTTATTATAGGTGAAAATCATATGAGTGAACCAACCATTAAAGATGAATTTATTGATGATGTAATAAAGCTTTTAGAAGATAAAAACATAACCATTTCTACAGAGATACCAAAAGATATCCCTTATTTAAACACTATGGTAGTAGAATATGAAAATGCAAATGTGGCACGATTAAATAGGGATTATTTTGACGATGATGGAATGATTAAACAAAATGAACAAGGTCTTGGACAAATTGTCAAGGATGATGAATCCATTTTAGTGATAAATAATAGATTTATAGTTTACGAGAATAAAAATGAAAAAGAAATTTATAAGGATTTAGATAAGGATAAAGCTATTCAATTATCAGAGGAGTTTATCAATAAAGGGAAATTTGAAACTTTTGATATGGAATTAACCTTTATTAAAGAAGAAGAGGATACCTTTTATCTAGAATATTCAAAAGTATATGAGGATATGCTTGTTGAAAGAGCTTTTACAAACCTTCAGATAGATAAAAGGGGAGTTAAAAGATTTGAAAGGTTATGGTTAAACAAAAAAGGTTTAGGAGATGTAGAAATATATATTAGTACTGCACCTAAATCAATATTGACTTTGCTTGGTATGCAAGAAGCCTATGGCAAGACTATTACAGATATTTCTCTATGCTATTATTTTGATCCTGAAAAGCACGAATACTTAGGAGAACCTACAGACGCAAAAGAAGGAAAAGCCATTCCAGCATGGAGGATCCAATTTGATGATGGGTATAAAGTATATATTGATGAATATTAAAAAGAAGAATCCATTGGTTCTTCTTTTTTATTTGTATATAATATATACTATAATGTATATTTAAAATAATAATTTGTATTGGAGTGAATGGAAATGGGGATAAAATTTTGTTCCCTATCTAGTGGCAGTAGTGGAAATTGCCAATATATAGAAACGGATAGGATGAAAGTATTGATAGACGGAGGACTTAGTGGCAAGAAGATAGAAGGGTTGT
>NZ_DATHXO010000093.1:0-6363 GCF_035459645.1 Schnuerera sp. | reverse complement strand
CTTACTTCCTAATCTATATTAACATGAATATAGCTTTAAAAAAAGTTTAAAAACCTTGACAGGTGAATTGTTTAGTCAATTGAGCCCAAATAGGTTATAATATCTTAATAAGGGTAAGAGTAAAATGAAATAATTGTATATACTAACTGTAGAGGTGGTCATAGGTGAAAAAAGGTTTTAAATGGTTTGATGAAAAATTAATTAAAATTATTAATGAAAATATGAAATCTAAATTTTTAGATAGATTTATGCCAAGATTTACAAATTTAGGTGGTGTTGTTTTTACAACATTGTTTATTTTTATTTTATTAGTATTTGGAAAGGGCAAGGCTAAGAATATTGGGATACAAGGAGCTGCTACTCTTACCATAAGCCAAATTCTCACTTACAGCCTAAAAAGTCTGTTGAGCAGAGAAAGACCTTATAATATACTAAAAAATCTTAATACTTTTGGGATTATCTTAAAGGATTATTCTTTTCCTTCAGGGCATACTTCAGCTAGTTTCTCTGTAGCTACTACCATAGCACTAAATATGCCAAAGTTATCAATTTTTGTTTTTGCGATAGCATTACTTATAGGTATTTCAAGAATATACTTGGGAGTCCATTATCCAACAGATGTAGTGGCAGGTATAATATTAGGAGTAGGTTCAGCTATTTTAGTCCATATCTATTTAATCCATTATATAAAAGGTTTAATTGATTTATTTCAAATCTAAATTGGATTAAAATCCAATAATGGTGGTATATATTAATATATACCAATAGAAAGGGTGATGAAATTGTTAATGAGTAATTTTTTAAAAAATAGGAAATCGACTAGAGATTTTAAGAAGAAAAAATTAAAAAATGAAACAAGAATAGAGGTATTAGAAATTTTCAAAGACCTTGAAGAAGAAGTAGATAATAAATATTTTAATTTTATATTATTTGAAGAAGGAGATAAAATATTTAAGTCCTTAGACGGTTTAGCAGGCTATGCAGGGGTGATGATAGAAAGCCCTTATTATATAGGAATTAGATTAAAAGAGGTTACAGAAAAATCTATTATCACAGCTTCATATTATACAGAGAAGTTGATGACTTTATTAACCAAGTTAAATCTTGGTAGTTGTTGGATTAACGTCAAGACTGTAGACAAGAATATAAAAGCCAATGTCCTTGGAGAGGATAATAAAAACATTGGATACCTGGTAGCATTAGGATATTCTAAAGCTAAGAATCCTTTTATACAGGAATCAACTAGTTCTAGATATGGAATAAATGATATCGTTTATAAAGGTGAATTAGGTAATCCTATAAGCATAGATGAATTGGAAAGTAGAGGATTGGATGATCTTTTTTACTACATAAGGTTTGCTCCTTCTAATTATAATCTACAGCCTTGGAGGTTTGTTTTAAAGGATGATAAAATTATTTTACTATTAAAGTATTCAGAAGAAGGTAAAACAGACCTTATGGATGCTGGAATTATAATGTATTATTTTAAGGCATTAGGAGAAGTTATAGGATTGAAGAAAGAATGGCAGCTATTAGATGAGACAGATATTGAATATGATGATTCTAAATATAAACCAGTTGGAGAATTTATATTATAAAAACGCCTAAAAAGGCGTTTTTTTGTTGACAGTTTTTGAGGGAGAGCATATAATATAATTAAACATATGAGCAAACGTTCATATGTTTAATAGTGAGCAAGGGGGACACTTTTATGAAGGAGTTTATCCTAGAATTAGAAGGGTTAAATTGTGCAAGTTGTGCATCAAAAATTGAAAAGTTAACAAATGAAATCCAAGGAGTAGACAATGCTACCTTAGATTTTATTACTAAAAAGTTAAAAGTTAATATAGTTGAAGAAGAAAGAAGGAAAGGAATAGTAAAGGAAATCAAAGATATAGTAAAAAGATTAGAACCAGATGTAAAAATAATAGAAGAAGACCATGAGCATCAACATAATCATGTTCACGATCATGGAGATATAAGTAAAGGTGATATATTCAAAATAATTATTAGTGGAATCCTTTTTGTTATACCTTGGTTATTAAAGTTAGATGGTCTTCCTAGATTGACAATATATTTAGTAGCTTATATTGTAATAGGGTCAGAAATAATAGTGAGAGCTGTAAAAAATTTAATTGCAGGACAACCTTTTGATGAAAATTTTTTAATGACTGTAGCTACTTTAGGGGCTTTTGCAATAGGGGAGTATCCAGAAGGCGTAGCTGTAATGCTTTTTTACCAAGTAGGAGAATTTTTTCAAGGAAGAGCAGTGAATCATTCTAGAAAATCTATATCATCCTTAGTAGATATAAGACCAGATTATGCAAATCTAGAAAAGGATGAAAATATAGTTGTAGTTACTCCAAAAGAAGTCCATATTGGAGATTATATAATTATAAAACCAGGAGAAAAAATTCCATTAGATGGAGTAGTTGTTCGAGGGAAAACTTCTGTTGATACTTCTAATATTACTGGAGAGTCAGTGCCAAGAACTATAAATCCAGGAGATATGGTACTAAGTGGATTTGTTAATAATGAAGGGTTATTGAAAGTAGAAGTAAAAAAAGAATTCCAAGACTCAACAGTATCAAAGATATTGGATCTAGTAGAAAATGCTTCAAGTAAAAAAGCACCTACAGAAAATTTTATTACAAAATTTGCAAGATATTATACACCAGTAGTAGTATTTACAGCTTTAGCTATTGGACTAATTCCGCCTATATTTTTTGGATATAATCTATCAGATTGGGCTTATAGAGCTTTTGTCTTCTTAGTAATATCTTGCCCTTGTGCATTAGTAATATCCATTCCTTTAGGTTTCTTTGGAGGGATTGGAGCAGCATCTAAGGTAGGTGTTCTTATTAAAGGAGGAAACTATTTAGAAGGATTAAATGAGGTAGATACTATAGTATTTGATAAAACAGGAACTATTACTAAAGGTACTTTTAAGGTAACAGAAGTAAATAGTTATAAAGGAACTATGGATGATGAAATAATTGAATTGGCAGCTTTAGGGGAATGCTATTCAAATCATCCAATAGGTAAATCTATAATAGAAGCTTATGGCAAAGAAATAGATAAAACTAGAGTTAGCAATTATAAAGAAATAGCTGGCAAAGGAATTCAGGCAGAAATTGATGACAACAAAGTGTTAATTGGTAATAAAAAATTACTAGAGGACAATAATATAAAAATTGAAGAAAAAGAATCCATTGGAACAATTGTATATGTGGCTAAAAATGGTGAACAAATTGGAACTATTGTAGTATCTGATGAGTTGAAACAGAATATTGCTGATGATATGAAGAAAATTAAATCTAAAGGAATTAAAGAAACTATAATGCTTTCTGGAGATAAGGAAGAAACTGCTAGAAAAGTAGGAGAAGCAGTAGGTATCGATAAAGTATATGGAGGTTTACTGCCCCAAGATAAGGTTAAAATATTTGAAGAAATATTAAAGGAAACTAAAGGTAAAGTTGCCTTTGTTGGTGATGGAGTAAATGATGCTCCAGTTTTGGCAAGGGCTGATATTGGAATAGCTATGGGTGCATTAGGTTCTGATGCAGCTATAGAAGCTTCAGATATTGTAATAATGACAGATGAAATTGGAAAAGTAGCAACTGGTATAGATATTGCTAAAAATACAAAAAGGATAGTAACTCAAAATATTATTTTTGCACTAGGGGTCAAACTTATAGTTTTAGGGTTAGGCGCCTTTGGTGTTGCAACTATGTGGGAAGCAGTATTTGCTGACGTTGGAGTTTCTATAATAGCTATATTAAATTCTATAAGAGTATTGAAAATATAATTAATTAGGGTAGACATTTATGTCTGCCCTTTTAAATATTTAAATTTTGCATATAAAAGTAATAATTAACTATGAACTTGTGATAAACTATAAATAATATAATGTATCTAGGAGTGGTTGCAAAAATGACAAGACAGTTAGATAATTTTGACAGAAGAAAAAATTATATAATTTTAGCTGAAAATGCTTATTTGCAGGGAAATAGGGAAAAAGCTGTGAAATTTTATATTAGAGCATTAAAATTTAAAGGCAGTAAAACTGATAATATTCAAATTTTATATAATATTGCTATTAGATAATATTCAAATTTTATATAATATTGCTATTATCTATGATGAGTTAGATAATCCACAAATGGCATTGAAAACATATAAAAAGATTATAAGTATAGATAAAAGACAAGCTGGAGCTTTTTATGGTATGGCAACAATGTATGAAAGATTAGAAGACAAGAGAAAAGCATTAAAACTATATTTTAAAGCAGTGGAGATTGATCCCAACTACGATAGAGCCTATTTTTACATAGCAAACCTTTATGATGAAATGGAAGATAAAAATAAAGCCATTTATTATTATAAAAAGGTTATAAGTCTTAATCCAAAGGATTATATAGCTTATAATAATTTAGGTTCTATTTATGAAGAGCTAAAAGATTATGATAAAGCATATAATATGGTAAAAAGGAGCATAGAGATTAGTCCCAATTATTATAAAGCCTTATTTAATATGGGAGTGATATATAAAAAAATTAACAATCATAAAAAGGCCGTAGAATATTACGATAAATCCATTGAAAACAATAAAAATTATGCAGATGCATATTTAAATAAATCAGCTATTTATATTGAAGAAGAAAAACTTCAGCAGTCTATAGAAGTTTTAACGGAGGGAATCAAATATAACCCTTATGCTAAATATTTATATTATAATAGGGCTTGTTGTTATGCTAGATTAGATGAAACAGATAAATCTATTAAGGATTTGAGAAAAGCATTGATTATTTATCCTAAAATTATAGAAATGATTGAAGTTGACGAAGATTTAAACATTTTACGAAAAGATGAAAGGTTTGTTGCTTTGTTAAATCAAAAAAGAGAAGATGTTTGATTATATAATGTTTTTTTGGTATATATTAAGATAGAATTATATATAGAAAGGAAAAGATAAATGGTTATTATAAAAACGGAACAAGAAATAGAAATGATGAGAAAAGCAGGACAGTTGTTGGCTTCAGTTCACAAAGAAATTGGAAAAATGATTAAACCAGGGATTAGCACTTATGAAATAGATCAGTTTGTTGAAGAATATTTAAAAAAACATGGGGCAACTCCAGAGCAGAAAGGATATTATGGCTATCCTTATGCTACCTGTGCTTCAATAAATGATGAAATATGTCATGGGTTTCCAAGAAAAACTTCATTAAAAGATGGTGATATAGTTACGATTGATATGGTAGTAAATTTAGATGGGTGGTTAGCTGATTCGGCATGGAGTTATTCTGTAGGAAATATATCTGATGAAGCTCAAAAATTATTAGATGTAACTAAAAAAGCTCTATATATAGGAATTGAAAAAGCTATAATTGGAAATAGAATAGGTGATATATCTCATGCAATCCAATCTTATGTGGAATCAGAAGGTTTTGCTGTAGTGAGAGATTTTGTTGGTCATGGAATAGGGAAGAATATGCATGAGGATCCACAAGTACCCCATTTTGGAAGACCAGGTAGAGGTTTAAGACTTATGGAAGGAATGGTTCTAACAATAGAACCTATGGTTAATGTAGGAAAGTACAATTGTACAATAGACGACAATCAATGGACAGCAAGGACTATTGATGGTAAATTATCCGCCCAGTATGAACATACCCTTGCCATAACAAAGGGAGGGCCATTAATTCTAACCGAACAAGAAGAAGTAAAGTAGGAGGACAAGTAGAATATATATCAAAAAAAGGAAATGGATTTAGGATAGATATTACATTACATATTATAATAAAATAGCATATAGGCGAGGAAAGTAATTTAAGCTTTCCTTGCTGCTATTATATCCACCCCTAGTCCTAAAACATTCTTTATAATAATATCTCCTCTTTTAACAGGTGCTGAGACTTCAGTGGAATTAAAAATTTCCATAATTTCATCTATTTTATCCTTTGGAATAACTCCTGTAGTTTTAACAGGTAGTCTACCTATAGAACCATTTTTAAGAATCACTCTTCCAGTTAAAATTCTAGAAGGTTCTGTTACCCCCTTTATTCCAAATTCCAAACCTCTACTACAGCTGTTTCCTTCTACCGTATATCCAGAAGGAACAGATTCATTTTTAGATATTATAAGTTGGCAGCCAATGGGACATGCTTTACATTTTTTTATTATTTTATTCATAGATATATTCGCCTCCAGAAAATAAAACCGGCCAGGCCGTTATCGGTCAGGCGGTGACCGCCGGTTTCAGCTTTGGCGCCTCGGGCAAGGGCGTCCTGAACCTGGTCGTCCACTTTCTGAATGGCCGCTTCGTTGATCAGCGGCCCAATGCCAACGCCGTCACTCATA
>NZ_DATHXO010000092.1:0-6163 GCF_035459645.1 Schnuerera sp. | reverse complement strand
CTAGGGGTATATCTGCTTTTATAGTAGAAAAAGATGCTCCTGGATTTAGTATAGGAAAAATTGAAGACAAGATGGGGATTAGAGGTTCATCTACTGCAGAGTTAATATTTAGAGATTGTATAATTCCAAAAGAAAACCTTTTAGGTAAAGAAGGCAAGGGTTTTGGAATTGCCATGTCAACTTTAGATGGTGGAAGAATAGGTATAGCAGCCCAAGCATTAGGTATAGCAGAAGGGGCATTAGAGGAGAGTATCAAATATATTAAAGAGAGACAACAATTCGGTAGACCTTTAGCTAAGTTTCAAGGATTACAATGGATGGTTGCAGATATGGCTACTGAAATAGAAGCTGCAAAATTGTTGGTATATAAAGCAGCTTATCATAAAGCAAATGGACTTCCCTACAATAAGGAAGCAGCAATGGCAAAACTATGTGCAGCTAATGTGTCCATGAACGTAACTACTAAATGTGTTCAACTCCATGGTGGATACGGATTTACAAAAGATTATCCTGTAGAAAGAATGATGAGGGATGCCAAGATTACAGAAATATATGAAGGTACTTCCCAAGTACAACAGATGGTTATTGCAGCTAACCTCTTAAGATAATAAGATGAAGGAGGAAAATAGATGAATATTATAGTATGTATTAAGCAGGTTCCAGATACCAATGAAGTAAAGATAGACCCTGTAAAGGGAACTTTAATTCGAGAAGGAGTACCAAGTATTATCAATCCAGATGATAAAAATGCTTTAGAAGAAGCATTGAGAATTAAAGATGAAAATGAAAATGTAAAAGTAACATTACTTAGCATGGGACCTCCTCAAGCAGAAGTAGCTTTAGTTGAGGCTATAGCTATGGGAGCAGATGAAGGAATACTTTTAAGCGATAGAGCCTTTGCAGGTTCTGATACTTGGGCTACATCTACTGCATTAGCTGCAGGTATTAATTATATAGGCAATTATGATATAATATTTTGTGGAAGACAAGCTATAGACGGAGATACGGCTCAAGTAGGTCCTCAAATTGCAGAACATTTGGGTATACCACAGATAACCTATGTGGAAGAATTGAATATAGAAAATGGTAAAATTAAAGCAAGGAGAGCTCTTGAAGATGGATATTTCATCATCGAATCTGAAATGCCAGCTTTAATTACTGCTATAAAGGAACTGAATGAACCTAGGTATCCATCCATAAAAGGAATATATGAGGCTTATAAAGGAGATAAGATAAAAGTTTTATCAGCCAAAGACATTAAAGCTGATGTAAACAATATTGGATTAGATGGTTCACCAACTAAAGTAAATAAATCCTTTACGCCACCAGGAAGAGGTGGAGAATCAGAAATACTCAATGGAAGCCCTAAAGAACAAGCAAGGGAACTAATAGTTAGATTAAAGGAAGAAAAAATCATATAATTTTGATTTATTGGAAGGAGGATATAGGTATGGCAGTAAAAGTATTGGTGGAAAAATGCATTGGTTGTGGTGTATGTGTTAGTGTTTGCCCCTTTGAAGCCATAGAAATGGTAGATGATAAAGCAGTTATAACGGATAAATGTACAGCATGTGGTGCTTGTGTAGAAGAATGTCCAGTAGGAGCAATAGAAAAGGAAGAGGAGAAAAAACAAGGAGTTAATATAGAAGAATACGAAGGTGTTTGGGTTTTTGCAGAACAAAGAGATGGAAATCTTATGAATGTTTCCATAGAATTACTAGGAGAAGGAAGAAAGATTGCCGATGAGTTGGGGACACATTTATCAGCTATTTTATTAGGGAAGAATGTTAAAAAATTAGCAGATAAGCTTATTAAATACGGAGCAGATAATGTTTTATATGCAGATAGTCCTTTATTAGAAAAGTACACAACAGAGGGATATACAAAAGTAATATGCGATTTAATTAAAACAAGGAAACCGGAAATCATATTAATTGGAGCTACCAATATAGGTAGAGATTTAGGACCAAGAATTTCAGCAAGAACACATACAGGGCTTACTGCAGATTGTACGAGACTTGATGTAGATTTAGAGAATAGAAGATTAATGCAAACTCGTCCTGCTTTTGGTGGGAATTTAATGGCTACAATTATATGTCCTAATTATAGACCTCAGATGTCCACTGTTAGACCAGGAGTTATGGAAAAAGCCAAGTATGATGAAAATAGGAATGGGAATATTGAAATAATTGTTCCTGAATTAAGTGAAGAAGATATTAGAGCAAAAGTTATAGAATCAGTTAAAGAAAAGAAAGCACAGGTAAAATTAGAAGAAGCACCTATTATAGTATCCGGCGGTAGAGGACTAGGAAATCCAGAAGGATTTAAGTTAATAGAAGAATTAGCGGAGAAATTAGGTGGAGTAGTGGGAGCAAGTCGTGCTACAGTAGATGCAGGTTGGATAGAACAATCCCATCAAGTAGGTCAAACTGGTAAAACCGTAAGACCAGGACTATACGTTGCCTGTGGAATATCAGGAGCAATCCAACATTTGGCTGGTATGCAGGACTCAAAAATCATAGTTGCTATAAACAAAGATAAAGATGCACCTATATTTGAAGTAGCAGATTATGGTATAGTTGGAGATGTATATGAAATAATACCTGAATTAATAAAGGGATTAGATAATATTGATGAAATAATGGAAACTGTATGATAGGTTAAGTTAAAGGATATAGATAAAAATCTATATCCTTTAACTTTTCTATAGTGTATAATATAGTAAATTATATTAATAAAACTAAAGGTGGGGAAATTATGAAGAGGACTTTAACTATTGTAAGTTATAGTATAGAGTCGGTAAATTCTTATTATGCTCAGATAAGGAGTTTATTTGGAGAAAATATTAATATTAATAAAATTACCATAGATGATATTAAAATTAATAAAAAAATATATACAGATGCAATTTTAATCCCTTCTTATGATATGTTTAAAAAGATAAAAAAATATATAAACAAAGGAACAGATTTAATATTTGCTAATAGAACAATATCCAAGGTAGGATTAGGGAAAATAATGGATATTGAAGAAGGGACCGAGGTAGTATTGATAGATGAAAGCTCTGAAATGACGGAGCAAATGATTTCTGTAATTTATCAATTAGGTGTAAGGCATATAGATTTAAAATCATACTGGTCAATAAAAGAAGATATCAAAGATAAGACCATACTTATTCTGGGACAATCCAATTATGTTCCAAAGTTAGCACAGAAAATAATAAATATAGGAAATAGTTTATTAGATTTCAATACAATAATTGATATTGGAATTAAATTTAATTTAATGTTTATGTTAAATAGACAGGACATTGGCACAAGTTATAAAGAAGTTGAAACTGCAAATTTTGGTTTAGCAGAAATTTTAGGTTTGTCTAATAGTCGTGAAAGTCAATTAGATATTTTATTAAAACTTATTGATGCAGGGGTAATTGGAGTTGGTTCCGATGGAATAATATTTTTATATAATGATCATGCAAGAAAGATATTGGGCTTTAAAGAAAAACAAGTCCTTAATAAAAATGGACTAAAGTTATTCACTGAAATTCCATTTGAATCTGCTCTAAAACATTTAAAACCAGTGGAGGAAAAAATCATAAAAATAAAAGGGGAAGATGTTATTGTATCTGTTAATCCATTAATCCACTCAGAAAAATTATATGGAGCCGTTGCTATAATAAGGAAATATAAGGACACAGAAAAGAAACAGATTATGTTGAGGAAGAAATTAATTGGAAAAGGTCATGTGGCAAGATATCATTTTAATGATATAATGGGTAAAAGCAATGTCATTAATAAAAGTAAAAGTATTGCCAGGAGAATGGCCAATTCTAATTCATCAATATTAATTACTGGGGAAACAGGCACAGGAAAAGAATTATTTGCTCAAGCAATTCATAATAGTTCACCAAGAAAAAACTATCCCTTTGTAGCTATTAACTGTGGTGCTTTTCCTGAAAGTCTTTTAGAAAGCGAATTATTTGGATACGAAGAAGGTGCTTTTACAGGTGCACGGAAAGGTGGTAAACCAGGGCTTTTTGAATTAGCTCACAATGGAACTTTGTTTCTAGATGAAATTGCAGAAATTCCTATGAATCTTCAAGTTAAACTTCTTAGAGTTCTTCAAGAAAAGGAAGTAGCACGACTAGGAGGGGATAGTATAATAAATGTAGATTTTAGGGTGATAGCAGCCACAAATAAAAATTTAAAAAGTATGGTTAATGAAGGAAAATTTAGACAAGATCTATATTATCGACTAAATGTTTTACCGCTAAAATTACCTCCTTTAAGAATTAGAAAAGAAGATATATTATTTTTATTTGAAGAAACAAAAAAACAATTTAATGGTAATTTTATATTGACACAAAAAGCAAAAGAACTGTTACTGAGCCATAATTGGGATGGAAATGTAAGAGAGCTAATAAATTCTGTAGAATACCTTGTAAATTTAGATTTAAGAATAATAGATGGGAAAGATCTACCTTTTGAATATGAAGAAAATTTGGATACTGAATTTAATATTCAAATACAAAGAGAAATGATGGTAGAATTTTTAAAGATCACTGGTGATGATTTAAGAAAATATATTTTTATATTAGAAGAGTTAAAGAAAGCTTATATTGATAATAGAAGATTAGGAAGAAGAAGCATTCATAAAATAGCAAAATCGAATGGAATATTTTTAAGCGAACAAGAGATTAGAAGAATGTTAACCGAATTAGGGAAATTACAAATGGTAAAAGTAAATGAAGGACGAGCTGGTACTGTTATAACTAGAGAAGGACTAAATATATTAGAATATATAAAACTGGGTTAAACGGGACCATAATACAATACCATTTAACCCATAAATTATTATATAAAATGATTTTTATAAAATCATACTTAAGAAATTAAGAGGTGTTGAAACACATAATAGTTAAAAGATTCACAATATTTGTACTATTATTCTATTGGCATAAAGTATGCAATATTATATTATGTAGAATAGATTTTTATATTTAACAGTTTAAATATTCTTAATATTCAAATTAAAAGAAGGGGGTAATATACATGAGCTATGGATAAATGTTTAAAAGAATTTGTTGAATCGAAAAAATTATAAAGGAGGATATTATGAACAATACTGAGTTAGAAACGACAAATAACAGGGAACAGTTCAAATCAAAGTTTGGATTTATTATGGCTGTAGCTGGTTCTGCAGTAGGTCTAGGTAATATATGGAGGTTCCCATATATTACTGGGAAGCATGGTGGTGGCGCATTTGTTATAATATATTTAGTGAGTATATTTGTAATTGGAGCTACTATTGCATTAACTGAGATGGCTATAGGTAGACATGGGGGCTCAGATGTTGTTGAAGCATATGGGCAGTACGACAAAAGATTCAAAGTTCCTGGATATCTTTCAATGATAGCAGTTACAATTCTTCTGTCTTTTTATAATATAATTGGTGGTTGGTCAATCTATTATTTTATTCAATTTATATCAGGGAAATTTACCGGCATAAGTCCAGGAGAAGTAGAATCCATCTTTGGGAATTTTATTGTGAATTCGCCTCAAGTTGCTATATTTACAATTATATTTTTAGCAGTCAACACTATAGTTATAATTAAAGGTATAACCAAAGGGATAGAAAAAGTTTCTTCTATTGTAATGCCTGCATTGTTCGTGTTGTTAATTGTGCTAGTTATCCGTTCTTTGACACTTCCAGGAGCAAAAGAAGGTGTAATTTGGTATTTGAAGCCGGATTTTTCTAAAGTAACAGGTTCAGTTATTGTTGCTGCGGTAGGACAGGCGTTTTTTACTCTAAGCCTTGGTTCTGGTGCTATGGCAACTTACGCAAGTTATTTAAGCAAAGATGAAAGTTTACCTAAAGCTACATATTCAGTTGTAATAACCGATACACTTGTTGCATTATTAGCTGGACTTGCAATTTTACCTGCTGTATTTGCATTTGGAGTATCTCCAGGTGAAGGGCCAGGACTTATTTTTGTAACTTTACCAAGTATTTTTGGTCAAATGCCCTTTGGAGCTTTTTTTGGAGCAATGTTCTTTGTCTTCTTTTTCTTTGCTGCTTTAACATCTTCTATTTCCATGCTAGAGGTATCGGTGACCTATCTTATTGAGAGGAAAAAGATTGTAAGGAAAAAAGCAGCTATTAT
>NZ_DATHXO010000091.1:0-1973 GCF_035459645.1 Schnuerera sp. | reverse complement strand
CAACATATCTACATCTATTCCATCAAGATCTATTGGACAATAGGAAATATTCTCAAATTTCATGAATTTACCACCAAATTCTGTTTCTATGTCTTCCTCTACTACAGCTACATTTTCGATTCTTATACCATGTTTGCCTGCCTTATACACTCCAGGTTCTATGGTCACTACCATTCCCTTTTCTAACTTAACCTTATCTGGTACTGTAGATATTCTGTGAGGACCTTCATGAACATTTAATAAAAACCCAACCCCATGTCCAGTACCACATTTATAGTCCAATCCCTCTTGCCATAATGGATAACGGGATAATACGTCTAAACTAGAACCGGTAGCCCCATATAGGAATCTTGCATTAATTAAATTTATATGTCCCTTTAAAGTAAGAGTAAAATCTTTCTTTTCCTCTTCAGTAATATCGCCTAATACTATTGTTCTAGTTATATCTGTAGTACCATCATAGTATTGGCCACCTGAATCTACGAGAAACATCTTTTCCCTTTTCAATTCATAATTGGATTTTCCTTCTTCTGCACTATAATGCATCATTGCTGCATTCTCTTTATAAGCAGCTATAGTAGCAAAACTTGGTTCAATAAATCCATCTTGTTCCTTTCTGAATTCTTCTAGTTTTTCAGCAGCAGATACTTCTGTAATCTTTATCTTTCCTAGATTTTCATCTAACCAGTATAAAAATTTGACCAAAGCCACTCCATCCTTAATATAGGCATTTTTCTGGTTTTTAATTTCAATTTTATTTTTTATTCCTTTTAGATTAGTAGTTATATTAGTTCCCTCTATTATTTCACATTTTTCAGGTATTCCTTTATAAAGCCATCTGTTAATCCTAGATGGATCTATAAATACTTTGCTTTTCTCATCAATTTTTTTTACATAATCAATAACATTGTTATATCCATCAGTTTCTATTCCATTTTCTTTTAAATAGGATTCAACATTAGTATCTATCTTATCCTTATCTACAAATAGCCAAGCTTTATTTTTAGATATGAGTCCATAGGATATTACCACAGGATTGGACACTACATCTCTACCTCTGATATTATAAACCCAAGCAACATCATCAAGACTTCCCAGTAGAAAATAGTCTGCTCCTTTTTTCTCCATTTCCTTTCTTACTTCTGCTATTTTTTCTTTAGCAGTTTTCCCTGTATATTCTACATCATGGACAAAAGCTTTGCTCTTAGGCATTGCCGGTCTATCAGTCCACAATTCTCCTACTAAGTCAAATTCATCAACAAATTTAATTTTCTTATCTCCAACTTCTTTTTCTAATTTCTTTACATCTGATTGAGGAAATATTTTACCATTAAATCCTATAGCATCCCCATCATTTAAATTATCCTTTAGCCATTCCATATAGGTTGGAAAACCTGGTATTCCCATTTTAAATAGTTGAATTTCACTGCCTGCTAATTGATTTTCCGCTTGGATAAAATACCTTCCATCAGTCCATAATATAGCCCATCATTCCGGAATTACAGATGTAAATTACGATGATTTTGAACCGATTGCTTCTATGACAACCTCCTATCAGATTATCGCCGTTTCCTCGGAAACTGGTATTGAATCATTGGAAGAGTTCGTTGAATATGGACAGGAAAATGAGATTGACTTTGGCGGCACAGTAAGTGGTATACCACGGGTATGGCTGGAGCAGGTCGGGCAGGAGCTGGACATTCAGTACAACCTGGTCGGCTATGAAGGATTGGGAGAAGCAATCCAGGCTTTGGCAGGCGGTCACGTGGAAGCTGTTATTGTTGATTATCCATCGGCTATTGAATTTGTCGAAGCTGGCCACATGAATTTTATTGCAGTAGGAACGGAAGAACGTTTGGATCATTTGCCGGATGTGCCGACATTTATTGAAGCCGGTTATGATGTCACGTTTGGACTTAACCGCGGTTACGTGGCGCCGGGCGGTACCGATCCTGAAATCATTGAATTGTTAA
>NZ_DATHXO010000090.1:0-1879 GCF_035459645.1 Schnuerera sp. | reverse complement strand
AATTATTTGATATAACCGAACTAGACAAAGTATTTGTAATTAAGGAGTGATAGTATGGAAAAAGATATTTTTAAACTTACTATTCCAAGTAAACCTGATTATATTTCAGTAGCTAGACTAACTTCATCTTCTATAGCAAATAAGATAGGGTTCAATATTGAAGATATAGATGATATAAAAGTATCTATTGCAGAAGCATGTATAAATGCGTTAGATAAAACTAATCAAATAAATATAGAATTTCAAATTCAAGAGGACAAATTTATTATATTAGTTGATAACGTAACTATGTATAATAAAGATGATATGAAAAAAGAAATGGAACTAGGAATATTGATTATTAAATCATTGATGGATGAAGTTAATTTTTCAAAAAAAGGAGTTGAAATGATTAAATATATAGAGGATGGTAATATATGAAAACTGATAAAGATTTAGAAAAAGATATAAATGAAGTGGATACCAAAACTCTATTTAAATATTTAAAAGAAAGTAAGGATTTAAAAATAAGAGAAATTCTTATTGAGAGACATCTATATATTGCAGAAATACTATCTAAAAAATATGCTAATAGAGGTATAGACTATGATGATATATATCAAGTAGCTTCTATTGGGCTTATCTATGCAATAGATAGATATGATATAGATAAAGGATTTGAATTTTCTAGCTTTGCTACTCCTACAATTATTGGAGAGATTAAAAAGCATTTTAGGGATAAAGGCTGGACTATAAGGGTACCCCGTAGAATACAAGAACTATCTAAAAAGGTAAACAATGCTAAAGTTACTTTAAGTCAAGAGCTTCAACGTTCTCCAACAGTGGAAGATATAGCAGAATATCTAAATTCTACAGAGGAGGAAATATTAGAAGCTATGGAGGGTAGTAAGGTATATACTCCTCAGTCTTTAGATTTAACTTATGATTCTAATGGAGATGATAAGGATGTGAATTTAGCAGATCTTATAGGAGAAGAAGATATTTATTTTAGTAAAATAGAAAATAATGACTTTTTATTAAGGGCTATGAAAAAATTAAATGATATGGAGAGAAAAATTTTGATTGATAGATATTTTAATAATAAAACTCAAGTATCTATTGCAGAAGAATTAAATATATCTCAAATGACTGTATCAAGGGTAGAAAAAAGAATTATAGGGAAATTTAGAAAAGAAATGGAAAAAACTTTAAATTAAAAAATTAAATTTGTATTGACAAATAAACAAAAATATTATATTATTAATATCCCTAGAACATCAATATTACAAAAATTAACTTAACCGTTAAATTTATTTTTTAATTTTTTAAAAAGGTGTTGACAAGGGAAACGAAATTTGTTATATTATAAAAGTCGGCTTCGAAAGAGGTCAACAACAAATGAACCTAGATAACTAAATAGTGTGAAGTACTTTGAGTAAGAAACAATGAATCAGGCAAACTTTTATAATGAGAGTTTGATCCTGGCTCAGGACGAACGCTGGCGGCGTGCCTAACACATGCAAGTCGAGCGAAGAACTTATCATGAAACCTTCGGGTTGACTGATAAACTTCTTAGCGGCGGACGGGTGAGTAACGCGTGAGGAACCTGCCTTCTACAAGGGGATAGCCTCGGGAAACCGGGATTAATACCCTATGACACTTAAGATTCGCATGAATATTAAGTTAAAGTGTTAGCGGTAGAAGATGGTCTCGCGTCCCATTAGCTAGTTGGTGAGATAAAAGCTCACCAAGGCGACGATGGGTAGCCGACTTGAGAGAGTGACCGGCCACACTGGAACTGAGACACGGTCCAGACTCCTACGGGAGGCAGCAGTGGGGAATATTGCACAATGGAGGAAACTCTGATGCAGCGACGCCGCGTGAGCGATGAAGGCCTTCG
>NZ_DATHXO010000089.1:0-2015 GCF_035459645.1 Schnuerera sp. | reverse complement strand
GTACAGTGAACATGTGCATCTGTTAATACTTATTCTTGCCTTCGGAAAATTATTTGAAGGCGGGTCATCAGCTTTATTTGCGTATTTCCAGGGGATTGAGCGGATGGAATATCCATCACTGGGCTCTATCGTCGAAAGAATTTTCATCGCTCTTTTTTCGATTGGTGCACTGCTTATGGGGGCAGATTCAATTGTGATGGCTATAATCATTACCGTGGGTGCCATTATACACCTGCTTATCGTACTGTGGTACTCCCGCAGGTTCGTTACCCTTACGTTAAATATAGATTTTAAAGCTTTAAAGCTTTTGCGTTCTGCCATGCCATACTTTCTGTTTTCCCTGTTTTCGGTGATCTATTACAGGGTAGATGCCATTATGCTTTCAGCTATGGTTCCGGAAGAAGTAACCGGCTGGTATGGAGGGGCTTATCGGTTTTTTGATATCGTTATGATGCTTCCCATTCTGTATAAAGCAGTAATATTCCCTGTTTTTGCAAAACTGTGGAAAAACAAAGATGGTGCTCTTGAAAACACACTGGGCAAGAGCCTGAAATTAATAATTATTTTAGGTGTTCCGTCTGCCGCTTTAATTTTTATATTCGCGGCTGATATTATTCACTTCTTCTGGTAGTGTTGGCCCTAGGTGGATATTCTTTACTCCTAAGGACAATAGAGCTAATAATACTATTACTGCTTTTTGTTCATACCAAGCAATATTGTATGCAATTGGTAGTTCGTTTATATCATTTAATTCAAAGATTTCTTTTAGTTTAAGCGCTATAACTGCTAATGAATAGGAGTCATTACATTGTCCTGCATCTAATACTCTTGGAATTCCTCCAATATCTCCTAGATTTAATTTATTATATTTATATTTAGCACATCCTGCAGTTAATATTACTGTGTCTTTTGGAAGAGCAGCTGCAAAGTCTGTATAATAGTTTCTTGATTTCATTCTTCCATCACAGCCTGCCATTACAAAGAATTTCTTAATAGCTCCTGATTTTACTGCATCTACTATCTTGTCAGCTAAGGCAAATACTTGAGCATGAGCAAAACCTCCAACAATGGTTCCTTTTTCTATTTCAGTAGGTGCTGGCAATCTTTTAGCATGTTCTATAACTTCTGAGAAATCTTTAGGTTGTCCATCTACTCTATCTGGAATATGTTTAAAACCAGGGTACCCAGTAGAACCTGTAGTATATACTCTATCTGCATAGGATGTTTTTGGTGGTACTATACAGTTGGTTGTAAATAGTATTGCCCCATTGAATTTCTCAAATTCTTCTTTTTGTTTCCACCAAGCATTACCATAATTTCCAACAAAATGATCATATTTTTTGAATGCTGGATAATAATTTGCTGGTAACATTTCACTATGGGTATATACGTCTACTCCTGTTCCTTCTGTTTGTTTTAATAGCTCCTCAAAATCCTTTAAATCATGACCTGATACAAGAATTGCTGGGTTATTTCTTACTCCTATATTTACTTCTGTGATTTCTGGATTTCCATAAGTTGAAGTATTAGCTTCATCTAATAACGCCATTACTTTAACTCCATATTCTCCCGTTTTTAATGTCAATGCCACTAAATCATCTACAGTTAAACTATCATCCATTGTAGCTGCTAAAGTTTTTCTCATAAATTTAGCAATCTCTGGGTCATTATATCCTAGGTTATCTGCATGCTCTGCATAAGCAGCCATACCTTTTAACCCATAAGTAATAAGCTCCCTTAATGAACGAATATCTTCATCTTTTGTGGCTAATACTCCTACCCTATCTTTATCGTTATTAGCTTTATATACTATATCATCATCTGAATTAACTGAAAAAGTAGCAGCATCTTTTAAGTTATCTAAATTCATTCCTTTTCCCTTTAAATTTGATTTTAACTGATCTCTTAACTTAAGTCCTTCTTTAATCTTTGCTAAAAATCTTTCTTTATCAAAGTTTGCATTTGTAATTGTCATAAATAGACTATCCATGATAAATCTATCCAGACCTTCCATT
>NZ_DATHXO010000088.1:0-2551 GCF_035459645.1 Schnuerera sp. | reverse complement strand
CTGAGTTTTTTTCTGATAAGTAAAAAACATGGATACCTGTAACTTTCGCTTTTTTTGATAATTCAATTATTTTATTAAAATCCACCTTTAGATTGTCCAATGTTTTTTTATCATTTAGTGGTAAAAAAAGATCTAGTAATCCTGTAGATATAATCTTAGGATTAATAAATTTCCCTTCTATGCCAATATCCTTTTTTTCTAAATTAAAACATTCTAGTAATAAATCAATATCCTCAAGTCTCCCTATGTCCTTTGGTTTAGATTGTTCCATCATTACCTTTTCAACTTTGCCTTTATCATAATAAATTTCAACACCTAATCTACCTGCTTTAGTTTCTTGATATACTTTTTTAATTCCTTCATTAATAGGTTTTATAATATTTTTATAAGCTAGAAGATAAAAGGACCCTATAGTAGCATGACCACAAAGATCTACTTCACTAATTGGAGTAAAAAACCTCACTTTATAATTATATTCATCTATAGGAATTATAAATGCAGTCTCTGAAAGATTCATTTCTTTTGCAATATTTTGCATATCTACTTCTGATAATCCTCTAGCATCTGGTACTACCCCTGCAGGATTTCCTCCAAATGCTTCAGAAGCAAAGGCATCAACTTGATATATTGTTAATCCCATTTAAATCATCCTTTCATAAAATGTTTCACGTGAAACATTTTAAATTATTTAACCATTAAATCTAATAACCTTTCCAAATCTTCATCTCCATAAAATTCAATGGAAATTACTCCTCCATCTTTTTTAGTAGTTAATGTAACTTTAGTACCAAGCACTCTCATAAGTTTTTCCTCCATTTCTAAAACGAAGGGGTCTTTTTGTACTTGATTTTTCTTTGGCTTTTTTTTCTTTCTATCTTTGACTACTTTTTCAGTTTCTCTCACATTCATATTGTTGTTCATTATATTTTGAGCTGTTTTTATCATTTCTTCTTTATTTTTAATGCCTAATAAAGCTCTTCCATGACCACTAGACAATTTACCTTTAGAAATATAATCTTTAATTTCATCATCTAATTTTAACAATCTTATAGTATTTGCTATATAGGATCTACTCTTCCCTATTGCAGAGGCAACTTCCTCCTGTGTTAAATTATGTTCTTTAATTAAACCTTCAAAAGCATAAGCTTCTTCAATAGGATTCAAATTATCTCTTTGTAAATTTTCAATTAATGCTAATTTCATCGCTTGTTTATCATCTACTTTTTTGACAATACATGGTACCTCCGTCAGTCCAGCAGCTTTAGCTGCTCTCCATCTTCTTTCTCCTGCAATTATTTCAAATATATCATTCTTTTTTCTTACAACTATAGGTTGTATAACCCCATATTGTTTAATAGAATCTGTTAATTCTTTTAATAATTTTTTATCAAAATCTTTTCTAGGCTGATCTTCATTTGGTGTTATAGACGATATTTTAATATTTTGTATGTTTTTAAAATCCGATTCACTGTTCATTAAGTCAACTACAGGCTCATTTGGAATTAAAGCAGCCAATCCTTTTCCTAAACCTCTTTTTTTTGCAACCATCTAAAATCCCGTTACTCAAACTAATAAAAAATAACTTTCATTATAAATAGTTTATTAGCAACGGTTTTCACCTCCTTGATTTTATCTTACTTAATCTAGTAAATATAAAAATTCTTCAGCTAACTCCATGTAAGCTTCTGCTCCTTTAGATCTAGAGTCATAATCTATAGCTGATAAACCATAGCTAGGAGCCTCAGCTAACCTTACATTTCTAGGTATAATAGATGTGTAAACTTTACCTTTAAAATATTTTTTCACTTCATCTACAACTTGTATTGACAAATTAGTCCTACCATCAAACATGCTCAAAACTACACCTTCTATTTCCAAGTCAGGATTAAGGCTTCTTTTTACTAGCATTATAGTATCTACCAACTGACTAACTCCCTCTAAGGCATAGTATTCACATTGGATGGGTACTAGTACACTATGGGAAGCAGATAAACCATTGATACTTAATAAACCTAAAGAAGGAGGACAATCAATTAGTATAAAGTCATACTTCTCTTTTATACTAATTAAAGATTTTTTTAATGACAATTCCCTATTCTCCATACTAATTAATTCAATTTCTGCACCAGCTAAATCCACATTAGAAGGAATAATATCTACATTCTCTGCTGAAGTTTTTCTTACTATCTGATTTAAATCCGTATGGTTAATTAATGCATCATAAACTGACAATTCTAAACTATTTTTATCAATACCTAAGCCACTAGTTGCATTTCCCTGTGGATCCACATCTACAATTAGTGTTTTTTTATTTAATTTTCCCAAAGCAGAAGCCAAATTTATCACTGTTGTTGTTTTACCAACTCCACCCTTTTGATTAAATATTGTGATTATTCGAGCCATATCTTTTGTCCCTGAAAACTTATAAAACTATTTGTTCAACTACTATATGTTTCTTATTATAGTTTTTAAGTTGACTATTAGTTTTATAATGCTTTTGTTTTCTGGTAACAGTTTTCACCTCCTACTACTTCAAGTTTAATTAGTTAAT
>NZ_DATHXO010000087.1:0-4061 GCF_035459645.1 Schnuerera sp. | reverse complement strand
ATTATATTATAATAATGATCTATATATAGATATAATGGACATAGCTCCTTATCTATACATAACCCCAGATTATAAAGAAGATAAGGCTGTTTTAAATATAGATGCCAATGGAGTTTTAGTAAAGCATGAACGTTATTCTAATATAGATAATCTGTTGGCTTTTAGAGAAGGTAGAAACTATCTTTTAGATATTCAAATGGAACAATTGAAAAAAAGAATTGAGGTTGAAGATAGTTTAAGAGGCATCCCTTATGCCAAGATAAATAATATTACAGATTTAGAGGAATATTTAAATAAGCATTTTTCAAAAATTGGAGAATTGGTTGTTGATATTGATGTAGATGATACTATAGGCAAATGGCTCTATTTAGATATTAGTTTTCCTCGTTCTAAATCTTACAGATGGTATAGATTACAACGTAAGGAAGTAGAAGACTGGATTTGGGATATGTATACAGCTATATTGAATTTATATGATGAAGAAGGATTGCTCCACGGGGCTATTAGAAATCCTCATTATAGCAGGTATTCTTCCTCTTCTTATAAAAACTATGTAACCTTTGATACTAAAGATATGGATTTATATTTTAATTTTTCCAGATCCTTGTTGAAAAAAGATTATAGATTTGATCCAAATAGACTTACTGATAGTTTAAATAATACTTTAAATAAATATAATAAGGTAAAATTCGACTATGAAATTAATCAATCTGGAGACGATGTAGATTTGATAGCCTACCCAGATTCTAACTCTGTAGAGGATTGGTCTATATATACTAAGATGGGGTATTTAAAAAGGCTTAATTGGGAAATCAGAAGAGTTTATCCTGATTTAACCGTTAATGGAACCTTAATCTTCCCTAAAGAAGATATAGAACCTATTAAATTCTATTTTGATAGTAATAAAATTCGTTCTAAAGATTTGTTAATGGAAACTGAAACCCATTTGAAAAATCTTTATGGTAGTTTTTCTTATAGAAACTATTCCTATGGACTGGATTTTAATATTTATGAAAAGGATATAGATAATCTAAAATTAATAGTTGAAGGTGACTTTTCTATAGATGATGATAAATGGATTAACGGTGGGGATAGGGTTGTTGATAGATTGAATACCAGAGTTCAAAGTGCCATATCCACCCTTATATCTTTATGGGATATGAATATATCAACAGAAGTATTAGATAATAACGGCAAAACTATAACGGAAATAGATACCTACCAAAAAAATGTAGGTATTGTATATGCTAATCCATCACCAGGAGAAGTTAAGGAAGGTACTTTAGTATATCTATATACAGATACTTCAGGAGCAGACATATATTATACTTTAGATGGAAGTACTCCAACTAGACAGAGTTATAAATATACAGAACCTATAGTAGTATCTAGAGATTTGACTATAAATGCTTTTGGATATAAGGAAGGTATGGGGTCAGGTCCTATTGCAGCATTAAAATATACAGTGGTGCCTGATGATGATTGGTCTTATGGGTTAAGAAATTTGAGAATCGATAAGGGAGTGCTGGAACCTTCCTTTAGAAGGGATGTTTTGGATTATGAAGTAAACTTAGATGGAAATACAAACAGTATAACCATAACCCCTTATGCTGATGAGGGAAATATCACAGTAGATGGTAGAACTGTAGATTCTGGTGAAGGACGAAGGGTTTCATTGACTGAAGGAAGAAATGTAGTAAATATTAGGGTAAAAGAAAGAGATAAAGAAGAAAGAATATATACATTAACCATATATAGAGGTAGTTCAGGTGGTGCTGATATTAGAATAGACAAGCTCAATTTTTCTACTACCATAATTGGTGTATTTAAAGGCCAACTCACTAGCAACTATGTAAATAATTTTGCTGGATATAAAATTGAACTACTATCTAAAGCAGGAGTAAAATACAAAGAAACCCATGCAAATTCCAACGGTGAATTTGAAATAACAGGATTCGACATTGACGCCATAAGTAAAATAATAGGCTACAAATACAGAGTATACGACGGTGCAGGAAATCTAGTACTGGAAAATGATTTATAATTGTAATAAGGGTGACATGATGGTTGTCATTCTGAGCGTAAGCGAAGAATCTCGGGTTTATTATCATAAGAAAGGGTGATTTTTTGAGAAATAATAAATTTATAATTCTTTTGTGTGTTTTTCTATTAATACCTAGTTTTATTTTGGCTGAAAGCCCATCATTAGATAAGATATCAAGGGTAGTGAAAAAAGGATATATGGGTCAAGGTAGTTTAGATTTAGATCAAAATATGAATAGAGGGCAATTAGCCACTATAGCTGTAAGGCTATTGGGTTTGGAAGAAGAAGCAAAAAATTTCAAGGGTTCTATCCCCTTTAAAGATGTAGAAAAATTTCAAGGGGGATGGGCTACACCTTATGTAGCTATAGCCTATAGAGAAAATATAATTCAAGGAATAAACCCTACCACCTTTGACCCTCAAGCCCAGGTAAGTTATATAGAGATACTTACTATATTTATGAGGATACTAGGATATCAGGATGGAATTGATTTTGTAGATTATCCTGAAGACTACTATATTAAGGCTGTAGAGTTGGGATTAGGTAATTTGTACTCAGATATTGACCAGAAGGTTACTAGAGGCGATGTGGCGCTGACTATAGAACAATTATTGGATTTGCCTCTTAAAGATGAAGATATTACTCTACTGGAAAAATTGGATAAAAAACCAACACCAGTAAAAAGGAAAAAAGAAAATATAAGAATGACTAATAAAAAGTTTAATACCACAATTACTGGCATGTTTACTGGACGCCTGAAAGGTAGGGAAGATTTTAGCAAATACAAAGTTCAACTAGTCTCCAAAGAAAATCGGCAAGGTAAATATGAAATATATGATGAGGTAACTCCAGAGAAAGACGGAGTATTTAAAATATGGAATTTTGACATAAGCTGGACAGCCAGATACAGAGGGTATAGGTATAAAGTATACGATGATGAGAATGAATTGGTATTGGAAGGAAAACTATAAGATACGAGATCCTTCGAGGGTCGTTCTTATACTGTAAGGCTCAGGATGACATTGTGGCTGTCATTCTGAACGTCAGTGAAGAATCTCATCCTTGTCATTCTGAACGTCAGTGAAGAATCTCGTATTTGTCATTCTATAAGATACGAGACCCTTCGCGGGTAATACTCATACTGACGGGCTCAGGGTGACATAATGGTTGTCATTCTGAACGTCAGTGAAGAATCTCGTACTTGTCATTCTATAAGATACGAGACCCTTCGCGGGCAATACTCATACTGACGGGCTTAGGGTGACATTATACTTGTCATTCTGAACGTCAGTGAAGAATCTCGTCTTCAAACCCCCTCTCAATCTTCTATTAGTATTACATAGCCTTTATCTATGGATGAATCTTTGTTCTTCATTATATAGGCCTGGGCTCCTTGTCTTAGGAGATATAGTTTGTCCTCTGGAATAGGTAGATCATTTAGTAGTATTACCGCCTCATTTATATCCACCCTTTCATCAGAGGTATTCTCCCAACGTTTGTTTAGAGTATTGTAATTTTTTATCTTGGTAAAGGTTATACTTCCGTCATCATAGTCTATTTCCTTTATCTCTCCTATAGTGGAATAATTCATATTTACATTTTGTCTATATTCATTTATATGAGGGGTTAAGTTCAATGCTAACAACTCTTTCCCAAAGGTTGATTCTCTAACTACAAAATAGGCTGTCCTATTTTTATAGAAATTATTTTCTACTCTTTTTCTTAATGTAGTATCTTTAATATCCTTTAAGTTAATGTATCTTGATGAAATAAAATAGTTAGCTGGTATATACTCTTTTAGTTGGCTGTCGTATATTAATGTATCTTCTGTAAGGTCAAAGGTTTCTGATTTTTTTAATTGTTTCCATCTATTGTTTTCTGTTAGTTTTAAATGATCTAGTCTATAATTTATCTTCCCTATTTTTACTTTGTATTGATATATATCCTCTACGTTACCTCTATAGATGGATATCTTTGTACCGTCTATTCTATCGTCTAATAGGGAAGTGCCTCCTAT
>NZ_DATHXO010000086.1:0-2086 GCF_035459645.1 Schnuerera sp. | reverse complement strand
TATAAATAATGTTTAATATACTATGACTATTTTCTTCACTCTTGTAAATCATTTGAGTGGTTCCTGGGTTACTTTCAATCTCTTTAAATATATTTATATTAGAGCTCTTTGAAAAGCTTCTATGTGCATTTATTATTTGTTTAGTACTATAGTTAAAATTCCTTTTTATACTATCACTAGTTATTTGTATTGATGTAGCATGATTGCTTGTTGTTACTTTGTAAAAAGCATGTTTAAACTTATTTATGCTTTCTGCTCGCTTGTGTATTACTTGTTTTGCTAATTTATTAACTTCTGTATGTGTATAAAGCTCTTGCTTTAATTTGTTTCTTTTCTTCATTTGTCTATATATTTTTTGACTTGTTGGTTTACTTTTTTCTTCATATTTAAAAAGCTCTTGTCTTAAATTGTTTGCTGTATCTGCTTGTTTGTATATTATCTGCCTCATTAGTTTATTGTTCTCTAAATATTTGAATAGCTCTTGCCTTGCACCACTTGTTATTGCTATCCTATCTACTATTTGCTGTCTTGATTTATTATTTGTTTTTATAGTGTTAAATATTGTTTGACTTGTTCTATTATTAGTAAAATGATCTTTATATATTGTCTGCTTTGAGCTATTTGTTGTACCTACCATTTTTGTTATCTTTTGCTTTGTGCTTTTATCTGCTTCTATAATGTTAAATAGTATTTGTCTTATTCGACTACTAGAAAAATAATCGCTATATATTATTTGCTTTGAAACATTTCTTGATTCAATGTTATTATAATAATTTTGATATGTTTTGAAGCTATTACTTTCATTCATGTATGTTTCTATTAAACTATTATAACTATATTCCATATTAGCACTAATTATTTGGTATGAACTGAGATTGCTTACTATTTCCTCACCTTCACCTGGTGGGTCGTCACCTTCCCTAAATTCATAATCACCTACAACAGTTAATGGGCCTACTGTCCCAGATTGATCCTCAAGGGTCCCTGTTGAAAAATCATAATGGGGAGATATAATACCACCAAATGCTGTATTTCTACCTTTTATATCATATATATCTGCTTCTACTTCAAAAAAGCCCATTGCGTCACTAAATGATATTTGTCTCCCCGGCACAAATACCATATGAATTAGCACATTTTCTTCTAAAAAAGGGTACGGTTCTCCTGGAGGAACCTCTTCTCCATCAATTATAACGGAGTGCAGATTGTGGGTTATATTTCCAGCAGGGTCAAACCCTAATATAAAGCCTTCCCCTTGAAATATATTCCCAATACCTCCGATTATAGCAGCAGTTATCTCAAATTCATCTGCTATAAAACTTGGAAATTCTAAACCACTTCTTGCAGGCAAATGCAAGTACATTTATATCCCGCCTTTACACTGCAAACTGTGTCCCTATTAATTTTACTTCAGTATTGTCTCTGTTTTGAGAATCATCAACTTCTGTAGTAGTAACTCTAATATAAATTAATTGGCCACTATTTGCTTCTTCAATATCCCCAACTTGAATCTCACTTGTGAAAGTATTTCCATCCAAAGAAAACTCAAACCAATCACTATCTTCCCCTTCCGCTCTTACAACAACATCTTCATACCTTTTATCTGGGTTCTCGTTAAACAAATAAAATTGTTTCGTTTCAGAGCTTCCTTCAATTGGGTGCTGGGTAATTATCGGGTTTGAATCATCTTCAGTGATTATATCAGTTAAATCTTCATCTCTTGCTAACCTTAACATAGTGAAACCTCCTTGTAATAATTTATTGCTCTCTTTCCCTTTGCTCCCTCTTCCATTCGTCTAAAATTGCTTTAGCCCTTTCTTTATTCCCTTTTGGTATTTCTTTTATTTCAATCTCTTCAAACTTTTGCACAAACCTATCTAATTCTTTTTCTTCTTTATCCACTATAATCACCATCCTATTTTTTACTATTTCTATTATAACATATTATATGTTACTTTAAAACCCTTTATACTACTTTTTAATAACTTTTGCAATAACCTTAAACACTTCAAATCTACTATGAGGATTTTCTTCTAAGTCAAAATCAATAAATTCTAGCTCAGTGTTTTTATCTAAGACTATTTCT
>NZ_DATHXO010000085.1:0-1698 GCF_035459645.1 Schnuerera sp. | reverse complement strand
CTACTTCATCTTTTAATTTTTCCGTTTCAAATCTATTTTCTTCTATAATCTTTCTATCCTTGTCTATAGCTTTTAATACATCTTCAAATTCAACATTTTCTTTGGATACTAAGGTTTTAGCATATTTTATTATATAGTTTTGCAAACCTAGCCTCTTTGATATTTCAAAGGCATTGGATTTACCAGGAACGCCTATTAATAATTTGTAAGTAGGACTTAAAGTCTCTACATCGAATTCTACAGAGGCATTTTTTACTTTATCCGTTGTCAATGCATATACTTTTAACTGGCTATAATGTGTCGTTGCAATGGTTCTAATGTTTAACTTTAGAAGATGATCCAAGATAGACATGGCTAATGCTGCTCCCTCTGTAGGGTCTGTTCCTGCCCCTAGTTCATCGAATAAGACTAGACTGTTTTGCCCAACTTTATCCAGTATATCCACAATATTGGTCATATGAGAGGAAAAAGTACTTAAGGATTGTTCTATACTTTGTTCATCTCCAATATCAGCAAATACCTGATCAAATACTCCGATTTCAGAATTAAAATCTGCTGGAATGTGTATTCCAGACTGTGCCATCAATGTTAGTAGTCCAACGGTTTTTAAGGTAACAGTCTTTCCTCCAGTATTTGGTCCTGTAATTACTAAGGTGTTGAAATCTTTTCCTATATAAATATCTATAGGGACTACTTCTTTTGTATCTAGTAAAGGGTGACGAGCTTTTTTTATATTTATATATCCATCTTTATTTAATATTGGTTTAGTCCCATTCATTTCTAAAGCTAATTTACCTTTAGCAAAAACAAAGTCCAATCTTTGTAATGTTTTTTGATTATTTCTTATATTCTCTACTTCTGCTGCTACCAGAGAAGTTAATTCGTTGAGGATTTTTTGGATCTCTTCCCTTTCCTTTATTTCTAATTCTCTTAATTCATTGTTTAATTCAACTACAGCCATAGGTTCGACAAAAAGGGTGGCACCACTTGAAGACTGATCATGGACTAAACCTGGAAAATAAGCTTTGTTTTCCTGTTTTATTGGAACCACATATCTTCCTTCCCTCATAGTTACTATACTATCTTGAAGGAATTTCTTGTACTTTTGTGAATTTATTATGGAGTTCAATCTATTTCTTACAGAATCATTCTTATTTATTATTTGTCTTCTAATTTTTTTCAACATAGGACTTGCATTGTCAGATATTTCATTTTCACCTATTATTGCATTGTTTATTTCTTCTTCAACGTGTTTTAAAACTCTTAGACTATAAATCAATTCTTGAATAATAGGATACTGGGTCATTTCCTCTTCTTTTAATTGTTTTAAATATTTTTTCAAACTTCTAGATACCCTTAGAGAATCTGAAACTTTTAACAAATCTGCTGGATTTAATATTCCACCAATTTCAGCTCTTTTTAATTGATAGGATATATCAAATATACCAAAGAGAGGTGGATTGCCATTTTTTATTATTAACCCTAGGGCTTCTTTAGTTTCCCTCTGAAGGTATTCTATTTCATCTATAGAGATGGAAGGCTTTACATTTTTAACCATCTGTTTTCCCAACTCTGACTCTGCTTTTCCCATTAATTTTTCAACAATCTTTTCATATTCCAATACTCTAAATGTTTTCTCGTTCATATTCTCACCTCTGGTTATATAACCCCTCTAAAATAATGTCCCTTTGTTATATC
>NZ_DATHXO010000084.1:0-2172 GCF_035459645.1 Schnuerera sp. | reverse complement strand
TGTCTAACCATAGTGTTAGAGAAATACATTTTAGAGAAGATTTAAGAAAAGAGCATTGTTTTAATGGATATGAAATACTAGACAGGTTGCCGTTAAAGAAAAATATGAAAAAATATATATTATACCATCATGAAGAATGGCAAGGGACGGGTCCTTATGGTCTAAAAGGAGACCAAATTCCATTAGCTGCACAAATAATACATTTAGCAGATTACTTTGAATTATTTTTTATAAGAAAAATTGAAAGTGAAATGCAATATAAGGATTTAGACCAGATATATAAATGGTTAGATAGATATAAACATAAGTTGTTTAATAGTGAAATATGTGAAGCTTTTTCTAAAGTTGTTTTAAAAGAAAAATTTTGGCTTGATTTAATGCCTACTAATCTAGACCAAGCTCTCCAAATAATTGAACCAGACGAGGATATATCTATAGGTATATATGAGTTGCATAAAATATCAGAAGCTTTTTCTATGTTGATAGACGCTAAAAGTAAATTTACATATGAACATTCAAAAGAAATTTCAAAGATTACAAGTAATTTTGCTACATATTTAGGATATAATCCTTTAATGATAGAAAAATTAACTATTGCAGCTAATTTACATGATATTGGGAAATTTGTTGTTCCTTTAAATATACTAGAAAAACCAGGGAAACTAAATTCGTTAGAATATGAAATTATTAAATCTCATGTTTATTATACAAAATTGATATTAAAGCAAGTAGATGGTATAGAGGATATAGCAGAATGGGCTGGGAATCACCATGAGAAATTAAATGGGAAAGGATACCCAGAAAAATTAAATGAACAGACTTTAACCAAAGAGGATCAAATCATAACTTTTGCAGATATATACCAGGCTTTGACGGAAGATAGACCTTATAGAAAAGGAATGAAACCAAAGGAAGCTATTTCTATAATGGAAAGTATGGCAAACAAGGGTGAAATCTGCAATAATATGTTGTCGGATTTCAAACAGTTAGTATTATAATAGAGGTGGAAATATGAGTTTTATAATTGAAACTACAGATATTGATCTAGGCGATACGCCAATAGAAAATATCTTTATAAATGATTTTATGCCTATGGGAAATGGCACCTATGTAAAGGTATATCTATTAGGATATAAATATGCCTATGATAGAGATGGAAAAATTGAAGTAGACAATAAAACTATAGCTAAACATTTGGATATACCTTTATCAGATGTACTCAATGCTTGGGATTTTTGGGAACAGAAAGGGATAATTGAAAAAATATTTATAGACAAGGATAATAAATTTAATTATAAAGTTAAATTTTTAAATTTAAAGCAATTATATATAAAAAATAATTACAAACCAATTAATATGGGAGAAGAGATGGCGACTAAATCTTATACATGTTCCGTAGAAGATTTAGTAGATGCTAATCAGATACCTGCTATTAATGAAATGTTTAATCAAATTGATTATATTATGAGAAGGCAGTTGGTACCTAATGAAAAACAAAAAATATTAGAATGGATATATAATTATAATATGAATCCAGATATTATTGTAAAAGCATTTTTTTATGGCATAGAAAAAAAGGGAAAAAGAAATATCAACTATATAGGAGGTATTATAAGAAACTGGTATGATCAAGGAATAACGAATGTAGAAGCTTTACAAGAACATTTCAAAGAAACCGATGACAAATATTTTAGATATGAACAAGTGATGAAGTATTTAGGATATGGGAAAAGGCTGCCTAGTGTAGGAGAAATGAAGGTTATCGATAAATGGTTCGAAGAATATAAATTCACTATGGAAATAGTTCTTAGAGGATGTGAAAACTCTAAAAAGACTTCTAATCCTAGCATTAACTATATAGATGGAATTTTGACATCTTGGCATCATAAAGGGATTAAAACAGTAGATGAAATAGAAGAAAAGGATAGACCTCCTGAAAGAAAAGACCATAAATATAATAAATCAGAAAAAAAACCAAGACCAACAAAAACTAAATTTCATAATTTTGAACAGAGAACCTCTAATTATACTGCTGAACAATTAGAGGAAATTGCACGAAGGAAGCGTGAAGAATACTATTTTAAAACAAAAGGAGAAAGTAAGTAATGTATAGTCAAATATTAAGGGATATATTAATAGAATATGAAAAGAAAAGGGATAAAGCTATTTATG
>NZ_DATHXO010000083.1:0-3420 GCF_035459645.1 Schnuerera sp. | reverse complement strand
ATATTAACTTCTATATCCATTCCCTTAGGGTTTGAACCTATAACCATTCCTTCATAAACTTTAGTTCCTGGGTCAATAAAAAGAGTTCCTCTATCCTGTGCTGAATATAACCCATAAGCAGTTGCTTCTCCCGTTTCAAAGGAAATTAATGAACCTTCGTTCCTCGTTGGTATATCACCTTTATAGGGCCCATAGCTATCAAATACTGAATTAAGAATGCCATTGCCTTTAGTATCTGTCATAAATTCTCCTCTATATCCAATTAATCCTCTTGCTGGAATAGAAAATATTAACCTTGCATATCCTCCATTGGCTTCTGACATGCTAATTAATTCCCCTTTTCTCATTCCTAACTTTTCTATTACTGATCCAATATATGCTTCAATTACATCAATAGTTACCGTTTCCATAGGTTCTAGTCTTTTGCCATCTTCATATTTATATAGTACCTCTGGTTTTGAAATTTGAAATTCATAACCTTCCCTTCTCATATTTTCTATAAGAACTGATAAATGTAACTCTCCTCTACCTGATACCTTAAATGCATCTGTAGATTCTGTTTCTTCTACCCTAAGGCTTACATCTGTCTGTAATGCTTTAAATAGTCTATTCCTTATTTGTCTTGATGTTACATATTTCCCCTCTTTTCCTGCAAAAGGACTATTGTTTACTGAAAAGGTCATAGCAATAGTTGGTTCAGAAATTTTTACAAAAGGTAGGGGAGCTGGGTTATCAATATCACATATGGTATCTCCTATGTGGATTCCCTCTACTCCTGTAACAGCAATTATACTTCCTACTTTTGATTCTTCTACTTCTACCCTATTTAATCCTTCAAATTCATAAATATTTGTTATCTTTACTTTTTTTACTTCGTCTTTTCTATCTTGATTGACGATTAAAACCTCTTCGTTTGTATTTACTTGTCCTCTTTCTATTTTGCCAATGCCAATTCTACCTACATAATCGTTGTAATCTATAGTAGATATTAATACTTGTAATGGTTTGTCTATAGTTCCTTTTGGCGCAGGAATGTATTCAATTATTGTTTCAAATAAGTCTTCCATATTGTCCTTTTTTTCTTTCAAATCTATGGTAGCAGTTCCTTCTTTTGCTGAAGTATATACAAATGGTGTGTCAAGGTATTCTTCACTAGCTCCAAGTTCAATAAATAAGTCTAACACTTCATCAATAACTTCTTCCGGCCTTGCCTCTGGTCTATCTATCTTATTTATACATACAACTGCTGGTAAATCTAACTCAAAGGCTTTCTTTAACACAAATTTGGTCTGAGGCATAGGGCCTTCAAAAGCATCTACTAATAATACAACTCCATTTACCATCTTAAGAACCCGTTCTACTTCCCCACCAAAATCAGCATGGCCTGGAGTATCTACTATATTTATCTTAATATCATTATAATGAATAGCAGTATTTTTGGATAATATAGTGATACCTCTTTCTCTTTCAATTTCATTGGAATCCATAACTCTATCTTCTACTATTTGATTTTTTCTAAATATTCCACTTTGTTTCAACATACTATCTACTAGTGTAGTCTTTCCGTGATCTACATGAGCAATAATAGCTATATTTCTAAGATCATCTCTTGTAATTTGCATGAAAAAATATCACTTCCTATTTTTTGTTTTAATTAATGGTTTACCAAACTTAATTTTAACATAATTTGTTTTAAAATGATAGTAAATTATTATAGCAGGGAAAATCCCTGCTATACTTATCTTATATTCATCTATACCTTTTTATTCAATATATTTGACGGCTACTATTCTATTATTATCAATATATACTTCATCTGATAATCCATCCACAATTACTAACCCTCTACCACAACATTTTAAATCCGATGGGTTATAAGCGTCAATATCAAAATCTATTCCTTCTCCTTCATCGCTTACTTCAATCCTGATGGTGTCCCCCACAATTTCTAAAAAAAGCTTCACATATTTATTATCATTACATTGATTCCCATGGATAACACTATTTATAATAAGTTCATTTAATATTAGTTTCAAATCAAAAATTAGGTTCTTATCTTGAATAGTGTTTTCAAGTTTATCTAATATCTTTTTTATAAATATTTTAATTTCATCTAAATCGCTACGTACAGATCCTTTAAATATAAAAGACATTTCCATCACGCCCATCTAACAAATGTTATATATTGTATTACTAGCTATTATTAGTTTACCCATAATTTTTTACTTTAATCTATTGTACAATTCAATTATTCTTTGATATAATTTCTTATATAATATTTTATTAAATATAGTTTAAAATTGTATATAAGTGGGTATTATTTCATTGATTACATATTGAAAGGAGAATATATAATGGACAGATATGTTTGTGAACCATGTGGATACGTTTATGATCCAGCTGAAGGTGACCCAGATAACGGAGTAGAGCCTGGTACACCTTTTGAAAACTTACCAGAAGACTGGGTATGCCCAGTTTGTGGTGCTACGCAAGATATGTTTGTAAAGGAAGAATAATTATTTAGAGCAGCTATCTATTTAGATTGCTGCTCTTTATTCTTCATAAGTATATCTTTAAATACACTCCATACCTTATCTTTATTTATTTTTTTAGATGAAGAATAAGGTATTATTAAATTAGGATCCTGTATTTCCAACTTGTTTTTAATAATTTTTAAATTTCCTTGATATTTACCTTTTGAAATTTTATCTGCTTTAGTTGCAATAATTATTCCTGTAAAATTAAAAGTTTTTATCCAGTTATACATGATCAAATCCTGTTCTGTAGGTTCATGTCTTATATCCACTAGCTGGATTATTTCAACTAAATTTTTTCTTGTATTTAAATACTCTTCAATTATATATCCCCATTTATCCTTTTCCTTTTTAGAAACTTGAGCATATCCATAACCAGGCAAATCTACAAATCTAAATTCTTCATTTATATTATAAAAATTTATGGTTCTCGTTTTCCCAGGTTTACCACTAGTTCTAGCTAAATTTGTCCTATTTAACATAGAATTTATGAAAGAGGATTTCCCTACATTTGATCTACCAGCAAAGGCTATTTCTGGTAAGTTTGCATTAGGATATTGTTTTTGATTAACTGCAATTTTTTCCAATTGAGCATTAATTATCTTCATTTCTATTATCCTCTTCTATTAATACATGTTCTATAACCTGTTCCATATTTTTTACTAATACAAAATCCATCTTTTTTCTAATCTTTTCTGGTATCTCTTCTAAATCTTTATTATTTTCAAAAGGGACTAAAATCTTTTTTATACCTATTCTATTTGCTGCTAATGCTTTTTCTTTAATGCCACCTACGGGTAAAACTCGACCTCGTAATGTAATTTCTCCAGTCATTGCAATATTATTATTAACCGGCCTATTAGTTAAAGCTGAAATTGCAGCAGTT
>NZ_DATHXO010000082.1:0-4351 GCF_035459645.1 Schnuerera sp. | reverse complement strand
ATCTTCCATATTTTTTGCAGGACTGATTATTAAATTGTCATTAATCAAAAATTTTTCTGGCATTTCTATATTGAAATCTCCAACATGATTTTGGGGATTAGTAACAAATCCTGTTAAAGCAGAAACAGCTGCAACTTCTGGACTTGCTAGATATACATTAGCAGATATAGTGCCTGACCTTCCTTTGAAATTTCTATTAAAGGTTCTTAAAGAAACTCCATTGGTATTAGGAGATTGGCCCATACCGATACAAGGCCCACATCCAGACTCCAGTATTCGGGCACCTGATGAAATAAGTTTTGCTAAAGCTCCATTTTCAGCTAACATATTCAACACTTGCTTAGAACCAGGGGAAATAACCAAAGAAACATTCTCAGCTATAGTTTTCCCTTCTAATATCTTTGCTACCTTCATCATATCCACATAAGAAGAATTGGTACAACTTCCTATGGCTACCTGATCTACCTTTATATTTTCCATTTCCATTACAGGTACTACATTATCTGGACTATGGGGGCAAGCTATTAAGGGCACTAATTGTTCTAAATCTATAACTATAATTTCATCATAATGTGCATTTTCATCAGCTTCTATTTTAGTATAATCTTCTTTTCTTCCCTGGGCTTTCAAAAACCTATACGTCACCTCATCAGATGGAAAAATTGAAGTAGTAGCACCTAATTCTGCTCCCATATTAGTTATAGTTGCTCTTTCAGGTACAGATAAAGTTTTAATACCTTCACCCGTATATTCAAATATTTTATTTAATCCCCCTTTAACCTTATATCTTCTTAAAACCTCTAATATAATATCTTTGGCTGATACACCAGTACTTAATCTTCCTTTTAACTCGACTTTTACAATCTGGGGCATGTCAATATAGTAGGCTCCACCAGCCATAGCCACTGCTACATCAAGTCCACCAGCACCAATACTCAACATTCCTAGTCCTCCACCAGTTGGCGTATGGCTATCGGAACCTAGTAAAGTTTCACCAGGTACTCCAAACCTTTCTAAATGGACCTGATGACATATTCCATTTCCAGCCTTAGAAAAGTATATTCCATATTTTTTTGCTATACTTTGTATATATAAATGATCATCTGCATTTTCTGGCCCTGTTTGCAACAAATTATGATCGATATAAGCTACTGATTTTTTAGTCTTCACTTTATCTATACCTAAAGCTTCAAATTGTAAATAAGCCATGGTGCCAGTAGAATCTTGGGTTAAAGTTTGATCTATTCTTAATCCTATTTCCTTACCTTTTTTTAATTCTCCATTTATTAAATGCTTATTAATGATTTTTTCTGCTACTGTTAAACCCATTTATATTCCTCCAGTCCTTGTCTAAATTGCTTTATTTTGTTCATTGTTTAAAATATTAGGAATACATTTAAAAACTAATTCTTTTAATTCATCATTTCTAATATTTGAGGTCCTTCCCTTTGCATATTCATCGTCAATCCATTTTTTTATGGCAATAATTCTAGTATCTTTTTTATCGATTTTGTTTTTATCATCCAATCTAAAATATCCATTAATCCATGCAGCAATCCCAGCTAATCCAGAATAAGAGTTTACCGCTACTAAAGGTGCCCTACCTAAAATTTTCTCCGTATCAAAACTATTATATATCTCTTTGTTTTTAAGCATTCCATCAGCATGAATGCCAGCTCTAGTAACATTGAACTCACTACCTACAAAAGGAGTCCTAGCTGGTACTTTATAATTCAATTCCCTTTCAAAATAATCTGCTATATCTGCAATAATTTTAAGATTCATGCTTTTAGTGTTCCCTTTAATTTGCCCATATTCAAATATCATAGATTCTAAAGGACAATTTCCTGTTCTCTCCCCAATTGCAAATAATGTACTATTTACCGAAGCCCCTCCATATAGCCAAGATGTAGTAGAATTTACAACTACATTATTAAAATCATTATGCCCATGCCATTCTATGGAAGCTGAAGGTACATTACAGTAATATCTTAAACCGTGAATAATAGCAGGCACTGATCGTGGTAATTCTACTCCTACATAAGGTATACCAACGCCTAAAGTATCACAAGCCCTTATTTTTACAGGTATATTATATTTCTTAGATAATTCCATCAAACTTTTAGCTAATGGTACCACAAATCCAAAAAAATCTGCTCTAGTTATATCTTCAAAATGGCATCTTGGAGTAATACCATTTTCCAATGCACTTTCTGCAATAGTCAGATATGTATGGATTGCTTCCTTTCTAGTCATATTTAGTTTATGAAAAATATGATAATCAGAACAGGACATAAGTATTCCAGTTTCCTTTATTCCCATGGATTTCACCAGTTTAAAATCCTCTTTATTTGCTCTAATCCATGAAGTTATTTGTGGAAAATCATATCCTTTTGCCATACATTTCTCTACTGCTTTTCTATCCTTTTCTGAATACAAAAAAAACTCTGTTTGCCTAATAATACCTGACCCATTGTCCAATTCATGAAGATAGTCAAATATCCTTACCATCTGGTCTACTGTCATAGCTTCCATAGACTGTTGTCCATCTCTAAAAGTTGTGTCTGTAATCCATATATCCTCTGGAATTTCCATAGGTAATTGGATATTGTTAAATTTAATCTTTGGAATTTCAGAATAAGGAAATACATCCTTAAATAGATTTGGTCTCAAAGTATCGATTACCTTATAATTCATTTGCTACTCCCCCTTAATATTTTTATTTTGCAAGTTTTTGTTTATTTGTTTCATTTTTTTAAATTTTGTCCTTTTCTAGCAACTTTGATAAATTAATTCAACAAACTAGTCAATAGTTTTAGCTATTAATCAATTTAACCTTTGTATTTATGTTTTTCACCGGCATTCTTGCATATATTATATATGTGTATTTTAAATTGGAAAATAATAATTGAATTTATTCTAACACAAAGTTAAAATAATAGCAATATGTTTTTGCAAGTTTTTATTTTTTTCTTGCATTTATTTGTTTTTTATCATTACATCAAAGTAAAGGGGATTAAAAATAATAGTTTTTTACAAATTAAAAACATCTTCTAATTAGAAGATGTTTTTAATTTATTCAATATTTTTTCCAACTCATCTATATACTTTCCATACTCAGCCCAATTACCTTCTTGGGATGCTTCTTTTGCATTGTTGAATAGTTCGGTGGCTTTTTTAATTAGTTCCATTGTGCTTTCGTCGACTATTTCTTCAGGAGTTTTTTCTTGTTCTGTATCATCTTCTATGTCTTCTTCTTGGATAGGTTCAGCCTCTATTTCTGTTTCTCCAAATATTTTTGTCAGTGCCTCGTCTAAACTTTTAGCCATAATCATATCATCTCTGAAAGCCACTATGACCCTTTTCATTTCTGGAAGACTATTTTCATTATCTGCCTGTAGATATATAGGTTCTACGTATAATAATGAATTTTCAATAGGCACTATTATTACATTTCCTCTCAATACTTTAGAACCTTGTTGGCTCCATAAAGTTAATTGTTCAGATATATCAGTATTTTGATCTATCCGTGATTCTATCATCAATGGGCCATCAATAGTTTTTCCCTTTGGAAATTTATAAATAAATAGTTTTCCATAATCATCACCATCATTCCTAGCTACAAACAAGGAAGACATATTTGGTTTAGTTTTTGGTGTATAAGGTACAGTTAACAAAAATTCGACAAAATCCTCTTCAGGAAGTTTGAACATCAAGTAGGTAGGTTCTACTGATTGAACTGACTCCATATACTTTTCTTGAGCTATATCCCATAAATCTTCCTCATTATAAAATACCATAGGATTACTTACATGGTAGGTTTTATACATATCTGCTTGTATATTAAACAATGTAGTTGGATACCTAGTATGTTCCATTATTCCTGAAGGCATTTCAGACTTATCTAAAAATAAATTTGGAAATATCTTTCTATAAGTTTGAATTAATGGATCTGTTTCATCAAATATATAATATTTTACATCACCATTATATGCGTCTACTACAACCTTCACTGAATTCCTTATATAATTTAAATTAATCTCTTCAGAAAAAGGCTTTGAATACGGATATTTATCACTAGCTGTATATCCATCTATAATCCAATATAATCTTCCATCATCTTGATTTAGAACAATATAAGGATTGTCATCATATTCAATAAATGGAGCAATTTTTCTTATTCGTTCATTTATATTTCTATACATTATTATTCTACTATCAGAATTTACATTGTTAGATATTAATATCTTTATACTCTTTTGCTTTATTGCATATAATAACCGGTTGATACCACCAAGCTCAATTCCAGCGTTCCCTTCATATATAGTCTCTTTGTTGTCTGACCCTTCTG
>NZ_DATHXO010000081.1:0-10557 GCF_035459645.1 Schnuerera sp. | reverse complement strand
ACAGTATCATTTAATGAACCAAGGGAAATATATCCTATACTATATTCGTCACCAGTTACTGTAGTCATAACTGCATTGGTACCATTTTGAACTATTGCTTCAGAATAAGTTCTGTCCACTTTATTTCCATTTGCATCTTTTTCTAGTATTCCAACGATTTCCACAAAAGCTCCTCTAGTTCCTGAACCTTCTTCTCTAGTAACTACATTGATAGTACTACTGTTATCGAAACTATCCTCATTATTTGAATTAGATCCAACAGCGTTATCATTATTATCATCGTTTGTACAACCAGCTATTATAACCATCACCATAACAGCAATTAGAAATATACTTATAAATTTTTTCATAAATCAATTACCTACCTTTCTTAGCGTTTTTTTATTTTCAATATAAGCATAACTTGTGAATGTAAAATCTGTAGTATCTCAAATGTAAAATCTATGTAAAATTAACTATAAGTAAAACTAATAGCATTAGGTTCTAGTATAATTTTTAAAAATGATATAATATAAACATTAAAGCAATATTTACTATTAGTAAATGGGGTGGGGTATTATGTTTATGGTTTTAAAAGAGATTTTAGTAAAAGATGTAATGGACGACGAATTTTTGATTGCATATGAAAATTCTTCTTTATCAGAGATTAAAGAAAAATTGATAACAAATTATAAAAAGGAAATCTTTGTTTATGATAGAGAGGACAATCTACAAGGTATTATTACTATGAAAGATATATCTAATCTTACAAAAGAAAAGAAAATAGACATCCATAAAAAACATGCTAAAGACATTGCAATAAACGAAGTTATAACCATTTCTGAAGATTCTAATCTATTAAATTGCAGAAATTTAATGTTAAAAAATAATATTGGAAGATTAGCTGTATTAAAAAAAGACGGAATCATTGGAGTAATTAGACAAGAACATATTCGAGATTTTTATTATATGAAAATTGAAGAGATCTCATCTATTATAAAGAACGCAATAAATTATATCCATGAAGCTGTATGTATTATAGATAACAAAGGCATAGTTATAGTATGGAATGATAATGCAGAAAAATTATATAATTTACCTAAGGAAAAAATTTTGGGGAAACCTTTAGATGTCTTTTTCCCCAATGCTATTGATATGGAAGTATTACGAACTAAACATATAATTGAAAATAGATATCATGAACCTAGAAAAGGAACCTATATAGTTATAAGCGCTGCTCCAATTATAGTGAACAATAAATTTTTGGGAGTTGTAAGTACAGATAAAGACGTTACAGAGATGAGAGAGATTTCTAATAAGCTTAAAGAAGCTACAGAAAAGGTAAATTTTTTAAAGAATGAGTTAGAAAAAATATCTAATAGAGAAAAAAGATTTGTAATAGGAAAGAGCAAAATAATACAGCAAAAAATGGAAGTTGCAGAACTGGCAGCAAAAAGCAATGCTTCCATTCTTATATTAGGAGAAAGTGGTACAGGAAAGGAAGTTTTTGCAAAATATATTCATAAAATTAGTGGTTTAAAAGGAGAATTTATTCCAGTAAATTGTAGTGCAATTCCAAGGGAACTATTTGAGTCTGAATTCTTTGGATATGAAGAAGGAGCATTTACGGGAGCTAAAAAAAATGGGAAAGCAGGATATTTTGAATTAGCAAATAAGGGGACTCTCTTTCTAGATGAAATTGGAGACCTTCCTATGGAAATGCAATCAAAATTATTAAGGGCTTTGCAAGAAAATGCCATAAGAAGACTGGGTTCAGAACAAGATACAAAAATAAATGTAAGAATAATTTCCGCTACCAATAGAGATTTAGAGGAATTAGTACGAAAGAAAAAGTTTCGAATGGATTTATATTATCGTTTAAATGTAATAAATATAGAGATACCTCCTTTAAGGGAAAGAAAAGAAGATATTATTTTATTTATTAAATTCTTTTTAGAAGAATTAAACAGAGAATATAATAAAAATATTATAGGGATTGATACGGATGTAATTAATATTTTAACATCCTATAAATGGAAGGGAAATGTACGAGAACTTAGAAATATAATGGAACAGATGGTAGTATTATGCAGAGATGATTTTATAACTAAAGAGATGGTTCCAGAATATATAATACATGATGTAGAAAGAAATGAAGATATAGATATTTTTGATAAACTCAATGTTGATGAGATTGGACTACGGGAACAGTTAAGTGAATATGAAAAATATCTAATAAATAAAGCTTTGGAAAAATCAAAAGGCAATATAGTTAAGGCAGCGAATATCCTAAAGATTCCTAGAAGTACATTACATTATAAAATGGATAGCTATGAAGTAAATGTCAACAATCTGACTTAAATGTCAGAAAGTTGACATTTACTTTTTTATTTTTTTGTCTTTTCAACAATAAAATGGCATTTTTTAGCTATATATGCTTCAAAATTATATTGGCATATACTTTGCATATATTTAATAGTGAAATTTTAATCAAGAAAGAGAGGTGAAGATAATGGAAATCACAATACCTTTATTGCAACATATTGGTGCACCAAATACACCAATAATTAAAGAAAAAGAAAAGGTTAGTAGAGGTCAACTCATTGCAACACCCAATGGATTAGGAGCTAATATACATTCTTCTGTGGATGGGATGGTTAATAAAATAACAAATAATTTTATTAAAATTGAGGCTTTTGAGAACCAGTCTGAGGATTTTATCAAAATAAAAGATACTGAAAATAATTTAGAAGCTATAAAAGAGGCTGGAGTTGTAGGAGCAGGAGGTGCAGGATTTCCTACTCATATAAAGCTTAATACTTCTTTAGAAGAAGGATGCGTAATAGCAAATGCTGCTGAATGTGAGCCAACATTGAAACACAATATTAAATTAGTGGAGAAAAACCCAGAGATTATAGTAAGGGGATTAAAATATGTAATGGAAATTACTAAATCTCCTAAAGGACTTATTGCAATCAAACCTAAAAATAAAAAAGCGTTAATAAAGATTGGAAAAGCCATTAAAGAAGAACCTAATATAGAGATCAAATATCTATCTGATATGTATCCTTCTGGAGATGAACGGGTTATAGTAAGAGAGTTACTAGGGGTAGAGTTAGAACCAGGACAGTTACCACTGGAAGCAAAAGCAGTTATATGTAATGTGGAAACATTGAAGAATATAACTTTAGCAATAGAAGATAGAAAACCTGTAATAGATAAGGATCTTACCATTGGAGGACGAATTGAAGATGGGAAAGATGGCAAAGTGTTTTTTGATGTTCCAATAGGCACTAATGTTGAAGATTTAATTCAGCAAGTAGGAAAACCAATAAAACCTCATGGGGAAATCATAATAGGTGGAGCCTTTACTGGATTACATGGTGATGAGGATTCGCCAGTAACTAAAACTTCTGGAGGAATTACTGTAACCATGCCATTTCCTAAAGATGAGAGAAATATAGGTCTTCTTCTTTGCGAATGCGGCGGAGGAGAACAGCGTTTAAAGGAAATAGCTGAAGGAATGGGTTCAAATATTGTAGGAACTACTAGATGTAAACGAATGGTAAAAGTAGGAGAACGATATAGATGTGATAAACCAGGAGTCTGTCCTGGACAAGCTGAAAAAGTACTAGAGTTGAAAAAGCAAGGTGCAGAAGTCATATTGGTAGGTACTTGTCAGGATTGAACCAATACAGTCTCAGACGTAGCTCCTAGGTTAGGAGTTCCAGTTTATCATAGTACGGATCATATTCTAAGGGCCTATGGATTAGGTTTATATAGAAAAATTAAGTAAAAATAGGAGGGATAGAATGGCTATAACTGTTGAAGTAGCAGAAGAGCATAAGAATGATTTTGCTGTAACCTGTTGTAGATTTGAAGCAGGTGAGGAAATTAAACCATCTAATATTGAAGATCCTAATATTTTGCCAGACCTTGAAGATTCAGGATTAATAAATATTCCTGATGATTGTCTAACTATTGGTCAAGTGTTGGGGAAAAAACTTATTAAAACTGTAGAAGCTCTAACACCTCTTACACAAGATTTGGTAGATGGTGTCAATGAAATAGAAGAAGAGGAAGAAGAAAAAGTTGAAGAAAAAGGTAATATAGACAAAAATCAAGAAATAAAACCTAATAAAATTTCAAATGGCCAATTTGTTAGGGTCCATATTGGTGAGGGAAAAGACATTAATTTAGAGATACCAATTTGTTCAGGTGAGAATTTTCAAAGATTTGATACACCATCATCTCAAATGTCAGAAGAAAAGGTAGAAGAAGATTTAAAAAAACAAGAAAAGATAATAAGGAAGCTAACTAGAAAACATTATAAAATAGAAAAAGTTCTATTGGGAGATGAAACTAAAATAGAAGGGACTACCCTCTATATAAGAAAAGATATCACAAAAGATGCTGTAGATTCCCAAGAATTGGTTACTGATTTAGAAGTAGATATTATAACTCCAGATAGATATGGAGAATATAGCGATACTATAATGGATGTGCAACCAATTGCAGTAAAAGAAGAAGGTCAATTAGGGGAAGGAATTACAAGAGTTATAGATGGGGTAGTAGTTGTTGTTACTGGTACTGATGAAAATGGAGTACAGATTGGAGAATTTGGTTCATCAGAAGGAGAAATGGATAGAAATATTTTATTTGGTAGACCTGGTTCTCCAGATGAAGGAGATATATTGATAAAGACCAAAGTTACTATAAAAGAAGGTAAAAACATGGAAAGGCCAGGGCCTATGGCTGCTCATAGAGCAACAGATTTTATAACTCAAGAGATAAGGGAAGCATTAAAAATTGTAGATGAAGATCAAATATATAATGTAGATGAATTTGTTCAGAAAAGAAGAGCTAATAAAAAGAAAGTCCTTATAATAAAAGAAATAATGGGGCAAGGGGCTATGCATGATAATTTCATAATGCCAGATGAACCAGTAGGAACTGTAGGTGCCAAGGCAAATGTGGATTTAGGGAATGTACCTGTAGTTGTAACGCCTTTACAGATATTAGATGGATGTATTCATGCTTTAACATGTATAGGACCTGCTTCAAAAGAGACATCAAGACATTATTGGAGAGAGCCATTAGTTATTGAAGCTATGAATGATGAAGAGATTGATTTAGCTGGAGTAGTTCTTGTTGGTTCTCCTCAAGCCAATTCTGAAAAATTCTATGTTTCTAGATTACTAGGTTCAATGATTGAAACCATGGATTTAGATGGGGCTATAGTAACTACTGAGGGTTTTGGTAATAACCATATAGATTTTGCTAGCCATATAGAGCAAGTGGGTATGAGAGGAGTTCCAGTAGTTGGAATGACTTTTGCTGCAGTACAGGGTCAGTTGGTTGTAGGAAACAAATATATGGATGCCATGATTGATTTAAATAAATCAAGACAAGGAATAGAGAACGAAATATTAAGCAACAATTGCTTAACAAAGGAAGATGCAATTAGAGCATTAGCTATGTTAAAGCTAAAGATGGCTGGAGAAACAATAGAGAAAGCAGATAGAAAATGGAGTTCAGACGTAAAAATGGATAATATCAAACTAATAGAAGAGGTTACTGATAAAAATATAGAGATACCTAAAAATGAAACTTCATTAAAAATGAGTGAAAAACGTAGGACCATATATGAGAAAGATGAAGGATAGGTGAAAAAATGGATTCAACAAATGATTATATAAATCAAAATTATTTTCAAGGCAAAATAGTGGATATAAGTGATGGAGGAGTAGAAATAGAATTTAAAGGTCGCTTAGGAAATTTAAGAATACCCAAACGAATGATAATTAGTAAAAGTGAATTAGCAATTGGAAAAGAAGTAGGATTTATGATGACCTATCCAGAGGTTTTGGAATAAAGAAAAGGAGGTAGCAAAAATGAGTATGACTCTAGTAAAAGGTATGAAGTCAGAAATATATGTACCCATTACCCCAGATCCAGTATGGGCGCCAGTAACCAAAGAGTTAAATGAAATGACTATTGCTTTAGTTACTTGTGCAGGAGTACATTTAAAATCGGATAAAAGATTTAATCTAGCGGGAGATACTAGCTACAGAATAGTTCCTGGAGATGTTGATAGTAAAGATTTAATGGTATCCCATGGAGGATATGATAATAGTGATGTCAATAAGGATATCAATTGTATGTTTCCAATAGATAGGATGAAGGAATTAGTTGAAGAAGGTTTCATTAAAGGACTAGCACCTGTTAACTTCGGTGTTATGGGTGGTGGAGGAAATGTTGAGGTATTTACAAATGAAACTGGTCCAAATATAGCAAAAGAATTGCATGAGGAAAATGTGGATGCAGTTTTATTAACTGCAGGCTGAGGGACTTGTCACCGCTCTGCCGTGATATTGCAGAGAGCAATTGAAGAAAGTGGTATTCCTACAGTGTTAGTAGCTGCATTGCCACCAGTAGCAAGACAAAATGGTTCACCTAGAATTGTTGCACCTAAAGTACCTATGGGTGCAAATGCTGGAGAACCTAATAATGTAAAGATGCAAATGAATATTGTTAGAGATTCTTTAGAGCAATTGATAAAAATCCAAACACCAGGTACTATAGTTCCACTTCCATATGAATATGAAGCAAAAATATAAAGATTTCCTCCTAATTTCTTAGGAGGAAATCTAGCAAAATTTAAGTTGTATACTTATTTAAGGAATGCAATAAAGGTAATAGTTGTTTTTCTAAAGATTATTATAGGGAGGATATGCATTATGACAACTATATTATTATCGATTTTGGCTTTATTCGGTTTGACATCTACAACAGTGTTTGCGAAAGATGTTATTAAGAATAAAGATAAACTAGAAGATAACTCATGGATAAAACTTGGGGGAATAGGTTTTATTACTAATTTCTTTGATGTTCTTGGAATTGGTAGTTTTGCAACGGCTACGGCTTTATTAAAAATATTTGACCAGTCAGAAGATCGATTAATACCAGGAACACTTAATGTAGGTTTTACGCTTGCTGTTATATTGGAAGCTTTCATTTTTATAAAATCTATTGAAGTGGAATCAGTAACTCTGGTGTCAATGATTTTAGCGGCAACCATTGGAGCTTGGATTGGTGCAGGAATAGTATCTAAGTTTTCGGAAAGAAAAGTTCAAAGAGTTATGGGAATAGCTTTATTCTTAACAGTCCTTTTAATGTTGGCAGGTAAATTAGGTATAATGCCAAGTGGAGGTATGGAGATAGGCTTAAGTGGATGGAAATTAGTATTTGCAGTTATTGCAAATTTTATATTGGGAGCATTAATGACTGCTGGTATTGGACTTTATGCACCTTGTATGGCTTTGGTATATGCATTAGGAATGTCACCAAGAGTAGCATTTCCAATAATGTTTGGTTCTTGCGCTTTCTTGATGCCAGTTGCATCTGCTAGATTTGTTAAAGAAGGTGCATACAATCGGAAGGCATCAGTTGCTTTTTCAACAATAGGGCTCTTAGGAGTTATAATTGCTGCTTATATAATAAAAACTATGCCTATAGAGTTATTGACTTGGGTAGTTATGGCCGTAGTTCTATATACTTCATATACTATGTTAAAAGCTTCCAGAGAAGATAATAAGTTAGAAGATTCAGAAGTACTTTTAGATGAAGAGTAAAAAAAAATCAAAATTTTATGTCAATTTTTTTGAAAATGTCAGTAGTAGTAAGATATAATAATATATATGGAGATTTGATATTATAACTGTCCAATTTAAATGTTAAAGATAATTGAATGCTCAAATTTTGTTTTTTACATCTAAAGCATTGAAAAGACAATAGTCAAAGGAGACATAAAAATGTCCAAAATAAAGAAGATTTATGCTGTAGATACCCATACAGTAGGGGAACCAACAAGGATAGTTGTTGAAGGATTTCCCGAAATAGAGGGAAAAACAATGGTTGAAAAAAAAGAGTTCTTACAAAAAAATATGGACGATTTGAGAACTTCGCTAATCTTGGAACCTAGAGGACATGAAGGTATGTTTGGAGCTGTAATTACTTCTCCTGTAAATGAAAAAGCGGATATTGGAATAATTTTTATGGACAGTGGAGGATATTTGAATATGTGCGGTCATGGTTCAATTGGAGTTATAACTGTAGCTATTGAAACGGGGATTGTTGAAGCAAAAGGGTTTTATACTAATGTTGTATTGGATACTCCCTCAGGGCTAATAAGGGGTAGAGCTAAAGTTGAAAACGGTAAAGTAAAAGAAGTTTCTATAATAAATGTACCTGCATTTCTTTATAAAGAAAATATAGAAATAGAGCTTCCAGATTTAGGGAAAATTCCATTAGACATTGCTTTTGGAGGTAGCTTTTTTGCTATAGTTAATGCTAAGGATTTAAAAACAAAAGTATGTTCTGAAAATGTTAACAAATTGTTAGAACTAAGTCTAAATATTAGAAAGATTATTAATGATAAGGTAAAAATTCAACATCCAGAATTAAAACATATAAAAACTGTAGATTTAGTTGAAATATATGACCAGGCTACAGCTATAGAAGCAGATTATAAAAATGTTGTTGTATTTGGAAATGCTCAAATAGACAGATCCCCATGTGGTACAGGAACATCTGCAAAGATGGCAACCTTGTACTATAAAGGGCAATTAAAAGAAGGAGAAACATTTATATATGAAAGTATATTAGGGACTTTATTTAAGGGAAAGATAGTTGGAACAACTAATATAGGAAATTACAAAGCAATAATACCAGAAATTACAGGTTCAGCTTATATAACTGGGTTTAATCAATACATAATCGATCCTCATGATCCATTAAAACACGGCTTTGTTCTTTAGGATTTTTATAAATAGAAAATTTCAATATTTTATTGCACTTACATCATATTAATGATATAATTCTATAGATAAGTCCTTGCCCTATTAAACAATAGGGCCGTTTAGTCCAAAAGGAGGTGAAATATATGAGAAAATATGAAGCGGTTTTTATCTTTTTGCCAAGTCTTGAAGATGAAGCAAGAAATCAACTATTCGACAGATTGAAAGGTATCATAGAATCAAATGGTACTGTATCAGATGTAGATGAGTGGGGAGTTAGAAAGCTAGCTTACGAAATTAATGATATATCAGAGGGATATTATATAGTAATCAACTTTGAAACTACTCCAGAGACTGTAGAAGAGCTAGACAGAGTATGTAAAATTTCCGACAGTATAATGAGACATATGATAATCAGAGAAGATGAATAGAATTTAAGGTGGTGTTTTGGTTGAATAATGTAGTGTTAATTGGAAGACTTACAAGAGATCCAGAATTGAGGTACATCCCCAATACAGGGACTCCAGTATCAACATTTAGCTTAGCTGTAGATAAACAAGTATCTAAGGAAAAGAAACAAGAGATGGAAGCTAAAGGACAACCAACAGCCGATTTTATAAATATTGTCGTATGGGGAAGACAAGCAGAAAACTGTGCAAATTATCTAGCAAAAGGAAGACTAACTGCTGTTCAAGGAAGAATTCAATCTAGAACTTATGATGCTAAAGATGGTACTAGAAGATATGTAACTGAAGTTGTAGGAGAAAGAGTTCAGTTCCTAGAATGGGGAAATGAAAACAATTCCAATTTTGGTAGTTCAGATTCGGACTTTTCAGGAATAGATGGTTTTGAGCCAGTTGACGATGATAATATTCCATTCTAAAAAAGGAGGGAAGACGGTGCAAAGAAGATTTAAACCAAGAAAAAGAATTTGTAACTTTTGTGCAGATAAAGTTGAACATATAGATTATAAAGATATAAATAAATTAAAAAAATATGTTACTGAAAGAGGAAAAATTCTTCCAAGAAGAATCTCTGGTAACTGTGCAAAACATCAAAGAGAACTAACAACAGCTATAAAACGTGCAAGACAAATAGCATTACTACCATATAGTGCAGATTAAGAGAGGAATGACCTCTCTTTTTTTGTGTTTGACATATAATAATATACTCTGTATTATTTTAATAAGACTAATTTTTAATTATCATTATCTAAAATAGGATTATGATTAAAAGGGTGACGATATGGATGAAATGAAAGATATGGATATAATAAAAAATTTAAGAACCATTGAGTGGCTAAAAAGTGAGATATTGACTTCTGTTGCTAGCTTATACCAAATATTAGCTAAAGGAGAAAATGATGCTAAAGAGGATTTAGAAGATTTAATCTCTAATATAATGCTTTTAACTTTTTTATTAAGCAAAAGATTAGGAATAAATTATGAAGATATAAATTCTAATCTTTATGATAAGATAAAATTAAATATATTAGAAGGCCATAAAATTGAAAAATGGTATGGAGATTTGAGTGAGTTAATGGAGTTTTTACGAACTAAATAGAAACAGGGGTGAAAATTTTGAAAATAGATTTAAAAAGGAAAACTTTAGAAACCATATTTGCAATAGCGATTTCTACAATACTTATGCTAATAGGAATATATTATTTACCATTGATTATGTTTTTATATCCTATACTTTTTATTATATTAGGAGTTAGGTATGGATTAAATTATGCAGTATTAGGTTTAGCTATATCTGCTTTATCCTTGGGACTAAT
>NZ_DATHXO010000080.1:0-6761 GCF_035459645.1 Schnuerera sp. | reverse complement strand
CATCTCATCAATTAGACCAAGAAGAAAGAGGATTTTCTTATAATAAAAATGCACCATTAGATATGAGGATGGATAAGACTAATAGTTTTACTGCATGGGATGTAGTGAACAAATATTCACAGAAAGAGTTAGAAAAAATTTTGTGGGATTACGGAGAAGAAAGATGGGCAAAGCGAATTGCAGAATTTATCGTGAATGAGAGAAAGCTAAAATCAATTGATACTACATTTGATTTAGTAGATATTATTAAGAAAGCTATTCCAAAAAAGGTCAGGATGGAAGGTCATCATCCTGCTAAAAAGACATTTCAAGCTATTCGTATAGAAGTAAACCAAGAACTAGATGTATTGAAAAGGAGTATACCCATTATGAGTAAATCACTCAATAGTAGTGGGAGGCTTTGTATAATTACTTTTCACTCTTTAGAAGATAGAATCGTGAAAGAAGAATTTAAAGAACTATACAAAGAATGTATATGTCCACCAGAGTTTCCAATATGTGTTTGTGATAAAAAAAGGGAAATTAATATAATTACAAAGAAACCTATAGTACCAAGTAAAGAAGAAATAGAAAAAAACCCTAGAGCTAGAAGCGCAAAATTACGAGTTGCTGAACGAGTTTAAGTTCTAAAAAAGAGGGGGTAGGAATAAATTGTTAGTAGCTAAAAAAGATTTAAATTATTATTACCCAGAAAAAAACGATATAGAAACAACTAAAACTAGAAGAGTGGTTAAAAAGAAGAAAAAGTCTAGAGCCTTATATAGGCTGATAGTTATGGGGATTGCAATGGTTGGATTAATTTTAGCTTTATTTATTTTATATAGGTATGCTAATATTACTAAAATAAGATTAGAAATAACAGAGTTAGAAAAGCAAAAAATTGAATTAGAAAAGGAGAAAGAAAATTTAGTAGGTGAACTTGAAGCTATAAAGAGTTCTTCTAAAATTGAAGAAGATGCTATTATAAAGCTGGGGATGGATTATCCTACAGAGGACCAGGTAGTATATGTAGATATAGATGAATTAGTATTTGCAGATGAATTAGAAGGAATGAAAGAATTTTTCATTGTAAAACAATTTAAAAATATTGTAAACTTGGTACTGAGTTTATTTTAGGAGGGTTTGATTTGGCAGTACCTAGTAATTCTTCAAAAAAAAGATTAATATTTATATTTGTTGTAGTAACTATAGTAGTTTTTTCCTTAATAGTGAGACTAGGGTATATTCAAATTGCTACAGGGGAAGAATTGAAAAAAGGAGCATTGGAACAGTGGACAAAGGGCATAGAAATAAAATCTAAAAGAGGTATAATCTATGATAGAAATGGGAAAAAATTGGCCATTTCAGTTAGTTCTTATACAGTATGGGCTAGTCCTGCTGATATAGAGGAACCAAAAAATACAGCTAAACAAGTAGCAGAAGCATTGAATATGGATGAAACTATAGTATATGAAAAAATTACTAAAAAGACAAATGTAGAGAAGATAAAACAATGGATAACTAAAGAAGAAGCTAAAGAATTAAGGAATTTAAAATTAAGAGGAATTGAAATTGTAGATGATAATAAAAGGTTTTACCCTTATGAAGATTTTGCAAGCCATATTATTGGTTTTACTGATATAGACAATTATGGATTATACGGTATAGAAAAGACTTATGATAAGTATTTGTCGGGGAGCCCTGGAAGATGGGTTAAAACTGAGGACGCAAGAGGCAGACAAATGCCTTATGATGGTGAAAGGATTTATGATGCGGAAGATGGACTAAATGCTGTTTTAACTGTTGATGAAGCCATACAGCATTTTGCTGAAAAGGCTGCTATGGAGTCATTAATAACGACTAAAGCTAAAAATGTTTCTATAATAGTTATGGAACCAAATACTGGAGATTTATTGGCAATGACCACTTTGCCACAGTACAATCCGAATAATCCTAGAGAGCCTGTGGATGAGGAAGAAAAAAAAATATGGGAAAATTTATCTAATGAAGAATTAAAGAAAAAATGGTATGATATGTGGCGTAACTTCGCTATCAATGATGCTTATGAACCTGGTTCCACCTTTAAAACTATAGTAGCAGCGGCAGCTATTGAGGAAAATGTAGCAAATATAGATAGTAATTTTTATTGTAATGGTTTTATAAGAGATATACCTGGTGGGATTTTAAAATGTTCTAGATGGTATAATCCTCATGGGGCACAAACTTTAAAAGAAGGTATGGAAAATTCATGTAATGTGGTTTTTGTTGATTTAGGTAGAAGATTAGGAAAAGAAAAATTTTATAAATATATTAAAGCTTTTGGATTTGGAGAAAGAACGGGTATTGAGTTAACTGGCGAACAAGGAGGAATTATACCGGTTAATACTGATGTTATTAAGGAAATTAACCTAGCTACTATGTCTTATGGACATGGAATAGCTGTGACTCCTATCCAACTTATTAATGCGGTCTCAGCTATTGCCAATGGAGGCAATCTAATGGAGCCAAGACTCGTATCAGAATTAATTGACAATGAAGGAAATGTTGTTATAGAGAACAAACCAAAAGTTAAAAGGCAAGTTATATCCAAAAGCACTTCTGATACTATGCTAGAGATGATGGAGAGCGTAGTGTCAAAAGGAACTGGAACTAATGCTTATGTACCAGGGTATAGAGTAGCTGGGAAAACTGGTACTGCTCAAAAGATAATTGATGGTAGATATGCTCCTGGGAAATACATTGGATCTTTTGTTGCGGTAGCACCCGCTTCAGATCCGAAGATAGCTGTTTTGGTTATAGTAGATGAGCCAGAAGGTATATATTATGGTGGTAGTGTTGCAGCTCCTGTTGCCGGTAAGATAATAGAAGAAACTTTATCTTATCTTGAAATTAAACCAGAATTTACTGAGGAAGAAAAAGAACAGTTTGAATATACTGTAGTAGTTCCAGATGTGAGAAATATAAAAATTGAAGAAGCAGGGAAGATTTTATCTGAATCAGGATTTAAGTATACAACTGAATCTTTTAATATCATTGAAGATTCTATGGTAATAGACCAGTTTCCATTGCCTGGAACTGAAGTGACTAAAGGTTCAATAATAGATCTATATTTAGATGAAGATTATAAAAAGGAAAACAAAGTTATAATGCCAGATCTTATAGGGAAAGACAAAGAAGATGTAGTAAAAATATTAAATGGATTAGGTTTAAAATACGAATTTTTTGGGGAAGGCAAGGTAGTAGAACAGGATCCTATGTCTGGAACGAAAATAGATATAAATTTTAATATAAAGGTTGAATTTTCAGATGCGAAAGAGTAATATTATTAGGGGCGACTTTTGAAGTTGCCTTTTAATTCATTTCATTAAATAAAAAATGAAAGCAGGGGTAGAATTGAAACTAGAAAATATAATAGAAGGCAGTAAATATGAAATTTATAAAGGTAATAAGGATATTGATATCCATGGCATTGAACATGATTCACGACAAATTTCTAGGAACAATATGTTTATTGCTATTAAAGGATTTACTGTAGATGGACATAATTATATAAAAGAAGCTATTAAAAGAGGGGCAAATTGTATAGTAGTTCAAAAGTATGTAAAAATAGATAAAGATGGAGTTACGTTAGTAAAAGTTGATGATACTTTAGAAGCTTTGGCTAGGTTTTCCTCAAAATATTATAATGAGCCGTCTAAAAAACTAAACTTAATAGGAGTAACAGGTACTAATGGGAAAACATCGACTACATATTTAATAAATAGCATCTTTAATAAAAAAGATGAAAAGATAGGATTAATTGGTACTTTAGGTTCTATAATGGATGGGAAAGTTGTAGAAAATAAAAATACGACTCCTGAATCTTTAACCATACAAAAACATTTAAGAATGATGGTAGATGCTAAAACTGATTATTGTATAATGGAGGTATCTTCCCATTCTTTGGATTTAAAAAGAGTAGAATATATAGACTTTCAAGTAGGTATATTTACTAATCTAACTGAAGACCATTTAGATTATCATTTAACTATGGAAAACTATTTTAACAGCAAATTGAAATTATTTAATAAGACAAATAAATATAATATAATTAATGGAGATGACTTTTTTGGTAAAAAAATATTAGATAATATCAAGAATACAATACCTGTAATTACTTATGGTATAGATAAAAAACATGATGTATATGCAACGGATATAGTATGTCATATTAAGGGAGCAGATTTCACTTTAAATACTCCAATAGGAACTATTCCTATTAATATGAAACTTTTAGGTAGATTTAATGTATATAATGCTTTAGCAGCGGCCTCTTGTGCTCTTGTATATAATATAGATTTACCTACTATAAAGATGGGGTTGGAATCTGTTACTGGTATTAAAGGTCGATTTGAAATAGTTCCAATAGATAAAGATTATACAGTTATTATAGATTTTGCGCACACGCCTGATGGATTGGAAAAAGTTTTAACAACTGTGGATCAATTTGCAGAAGGTAGGAAAGTAGTTATTTTTGGGGCAGGAGGCAATAGGGATAGAACAAAAAGGCCTATTATGGGTGAAACGGTAGCAAAACATGCAGATCTATGTATAGTTACTTCTGATAACCCAAGATTTGAGGAACCAGATGATATAATTAAAGACGTTGTTCTAGGAGTAGAAAAAGCAAATGGAAAATATATAACTATTACTGATAGACGAGAGGCAATTGAATTTGCCTTATTAAATGCCAAACCAAAAGATATTATATTGTTGGCTGGAAAAGGTCATGAAACTTATACGATAATCAAGGATAAAACTATTCCTTTTGATGAAAAACAAATAGTATTAGATATACTTAGTAATATAGATTAATGATAGTAATGGATACGAGAGAGGAGAAAACAAATGGTTGAATATATAGATATTATTAGAGTTGTTATTATTGCTTTCATAATAACTGTTATATTAGGGCCTATTGTAATTCCAATGTTAAGGAAGCTCAATATTGGTCAAAATGTAAGAGATGATGGACCAAAAACTCATCTGTCAAAATCTGGAACTCCTACTATGGGAGGAATTATAATAGTAATTGCATTACTTGTAACTACAATAAGTTCAGGGTTGCTGAATAGTGATATGTATATTTTACTAATATCAACAATCGGATTTGGACTTATAGGATTCATTGATGATTATATGAAAATTATAAATAAAAGATCTTTAGGATTAAAGGCTTATCAAAAATTAATTGGTCAAATAATTTTGGCCATATTGTTAGCAATTTATCAATCAAATACATCTATGCTTGGAACTAAGATTATTATTCCGTTTTTAAGCAATAGATATTTGGACTTAGGGATACTTTATGTACCATTCATAGCCTTTGTAGTTGTAGGTACTGTAAATAGTGTGAATTTGACAGATGGATTGGATGGATTAGCTTCAGGAGTTACTTTAATAGTATTATCGTTTTTTGGATTAGTTGCCCTTAATTGGGGGATGGATAGTATATCAATTTTTTCAGCTGCATTAACTGGAGCTTGCCTTGGCTTTCTAATCCATAATGCTTATCCTGCAAAGATTTTTATGGGTGATACGGGTTCCATGGCATTAGGAGGAGCTGTGTCTGCTGTTGCTATATTATTGAATTTACCTTTAATGATTCCAATTGTTGGAGGTATATACTTTGCAGAGGCATTATCTGTAATTATACAAGTAGTTTCTTATAAACTTACAAGGAAAAGAGTCTTTTTAATGAGTCCTCTTCATCATCACTTTGAACAAAAGGGATGGAAGGAAACTAAAGTTGTTATTGTGTTTTGGAGTATTACCGTAATATTATCTTTAATTGGTGTAGCAAGTTTAAACTAATATGAAAGCAAGGTGTAAATATGAACTTGAAGAATAAAAATGTACTAATATTAGGACTAGGTATTAGTGGAGTATCTACTGTAAAAGCATTAGATAAATTAGGAGCTAAAATTTCTATTAGTGATTTAAAAGATGTAAAAGATTTAAAAGAGAATCTCTCTCAAATAAACCATTTAGACATTGATTTATTTTTAGGAACTAACAATGTTCCTTTAGATAATATAGACTTAATAGTAAAAAGTCCTGGAATACCCTTAAACTTGGAAATTTTTAAAAAAGCTTATGAAAAAGGAATTGAAGTTATTACTGATTTGGAATTAGCTTATAGGATAAGCCCAGATAGCAATATTATTGCCATTACTGGTACCAATGGGAAAACCACCACAACTACTTTAGTTGGTGATTTTTTTAAAAAAGCGGGATTTACAACTCATGTGGCGGGAAATATTGGAGTAGGAATTCTATGGGATATTGTTAACTCAACCAAAGAAGATATATTTGTTATTGAAGCTAGTAGTTTTCAATTAGAAAGTACAGTAAAATTCAAACCTAAAATAAGTGTAATATTAAATATTACACCAGATCATTTAAACTGGCATAATACCTTTGATAATTATATTAATGCAAAGAAAAAAATATTCAAAAATCAGACTAAAGATGAATATACTGTTCTTAATTATGATAATAATTTATCTAAAGTTATGGAAAAAGAAGTTAAATCTAATTTAATATGGTTTAGTGTTAAACATAGGCTTATAAAGGGAGTATATATAGATAATGGGTATATAGTAATAAATAATGGAAATAGAATAGATAGGGTTATTCATATTAAAGAGATAAAGATTTTAGGAAAACATAATTTAGAAAATGTTCTTGCTAGTGTTGCTATTGGTTGGATTATGGGACTGGATATAGATACAATGAAGTAC
>NZ_DATHXO010000079.1:0-3193 GCF_035459645.1 Schnuerera sp. | reverse complement strand
GAGAAAGATAAAGCTACTTTGCAATTATTACGTTTTTTAGAGTTTAAAAATGTAGAAGCATATTTTATTCAAGTTGAATCTAAATTTTTACGGGATAAACTATATGAAATAGTCCTTTTAGACTATAAAGAAGCGATATTTCATTCTAAAAGTATTTGGCTATTAGGAATATTAAAGGAAGAAGGAGTATTTATAGAGGGGAAGAAGAAATCATTAATAGATGAATATATTAACGAAAGGTATTGAAATAGCAGCAAATTGCTGCTATTTTTTAAAGACAAACATATATTAGCATTATAAAAAATAATTATAAGAAAGGGGATGAAAATGGAATTTACAAAGATGGAAGCAGCAGGAAACGATTTTGTATTATTTAATGGATTTAAATATACTATTGAAAATTATGAAGAACTAGCCTTAAAAAGCTGTGATAGACATTTTTCTGTAGGAGGAGATGGTATTCTTGTATGTGAGAAATCGGATATATCAGATATAAAGATGATCTATTACAATTCAGATGGCTCAAGGGGAGAAATGTGTGGAAATGGAATACGGTGTTTTTCCAAATATGTTTATGAAGAAGGATTAATACATAAAGATTTTTTTAAAGTTGAAACATTGGCAGGAATTAAAACAATTTGGATAGAAACCGATAATAATAGAGTAGAAAGCATTAAGGTGGATATGGGTAAACCAATTTTTAAAGCTATGGATATACCAGTAAATTTAAACAAGGAAAAAGTATTAGAAGAAAAAATAAGAATAGATGGAGAAAATATGGTTTTTTCTGCTGTACTGGTAGGAGTTCCACATGTAGTAATATTTGTTAAGGATATTGAGAAAATAGATATAAATAGGTTAGGACAAAGACTAGAAGTTCATCCAATGTTTCCTAATAAAACTAATGTTAATTTTGTTAAGATTATAGATAAAAACAAAATAAATATTTATACATGGGAAAGGGGGGCAGGAAGAACTTTAGGTTGTGGCACTGGTTCCTGTGCTAGTGTGGTTCTTGGCAATTTATTAGGAAAATTAGAAAGAAAAGTTAAGGTAAAGACAGAAGGTGGAGAATTAGAAGTAGAATTGGGAAAAAATGATGAAATCTATATGAAGGGAGGCGCTAATAGGATTTGTAATGGAATTTTTTGCAATCAAATATGAATAATATATATGATACATATATAATATATGATTGGAGGTATTAGAATGACGAAACCAAAAAACAAAAGTTTTTGGGATTATTATCGTTTCCCGGTAATATTATTGTCATCAATAATATTAGGGAGTATTATCGGATTGATAATGGGAGAAAGGGCATCGATTTTTCAGCCTTTAGGAGATATATTTTTAAACATAATGTTTACAATAGTAGTTCCCCTTGTATTTGTAACAATTGCTAGTGCTGTATCCAGTATGGTAGATATGAAAAGGTTAGGCAAAATTATAGGTAGTATGCTTTTAATATTTATTATTACTGGACTTATTGCTTCCATAATTATGATAACTGTGGTGAATATATTCCCGCCAGCTAAGGGAGTAAATTTAGCAATGGAAGCAGCAGAAGAAATAACACCTTTAAAGACAGGAGAGCAGATAGTTAAAGCTATAACTGTAAGTGATTTTCCAGAATTAATATCTAGAAAAAATATGCTTCCTTTAATAATATTTTCAATATTTTTTGGATTATGTGTTAGTTTATTAGGAGAAAGAGCAAAACCGGTTTCGGATTTTTTAAATATCTTATCTGAAGTTTTTTTGAAAATGGTATCCATAGTAATGTACTATGCCCCCATTGGTTTAGGAGCTTATTTTGCTTCCCTCATAGGAACCTTTGGACCAGAACTATTAGGCTCTTATGCTAGGGCAATGGTTGTGTACTATCCTATTTGCATATTATACTTCTTTATAGCATTTTTCTTTTACTCTTACTTTGCTAGTGGAAGAGAAGGAGTTAAAGTTTATTTTAAAAACATTTTTCCTGTAGCAATTACATCCCTAGCAACTCAAAGTAGTATTGCTACATTGCCAGTAAATTTAAGTGCTGCTAAAAGAATGGGAGTACCAAAAGATGTTAGAGATATTGTAATCCCTATTGGAGCTACTACTCATATGGATGGTTCATGTTTAAGTGCTATTTTAAAGATTTCTTTTATGTTTGGAATATTTGGTATACCTTTTGAAGGTGTAGGTACCTATGTTACAGCCATAGTAATTTCAATTTTAAGTGGTGTAGTAATGTCAGGAGTTCCAGGTGGTGGACTTATAGGTGAAATGCTTATAGTCAATCTATATGGGTTCCCACCAGAAGCATTTCCAATAATAGCTACAATTGGATATTTAGTAGATCCACCAGCAACTATGATAAATGTAACAGGAGACACAGTGGCCTCTATGATGGTAACAAGAGTTATTGAAGGGAAAAATTGGTTAGCTAAAAAGCTTACTGCTACAGAATAAAGGTAATTTAGAATAAATAAAAAGGGATAATAGGTTATAGTTACAACCTATTATCCCTATATTTAATTTGTTAAGATTTTCAATATTTCTTCTAAAGAACTATTCTTTGATATTTCAAATTCTCCTGATTTTAATTTGGTTTCCAATTTAAGCTCCACAGCTTTTTCAATAAATTCATTTTTATCTTCAATTAGATCATTAGCGACTAAAATATCACCAATTTTAGGCGGCAATGAACCGGCAGGGATACTTACTTTAACTATGACAGCAGTATCTTCTTCTGTAAGATTATCATTTGAACTTTTATCTGTATCTTCTTCTGGTTCCGAATTTATGTCTTGACTTTGGTCATCTTGATTCTCGTAGTTTCTTTCATCATCAGAATCCAGAACATTATCTCTATTTATTTTGTTTGGCGGGTCGTTAAATGTGGTGTCGGTAGCATCCTTAGCAAATAATCCGCCTAACCTCCAATTTATAACCAGAGCTACTACTACAATTACAACGATCATCATTATGTAATCTATACCGTCATATAGGAGATCTTTCAGTTTTTCTAAAAATTTTTTCACAAAAGTCACCTCTTTTAATAACTTTTCAAGAGAATAGGATTTTTAAAATATGTCAATCTATATTATAATTATAACATAAGAATAAAGAAAAGGTGAGGAAAGTTTGAAAGAGTTAATTATTAACAAAAATGACAGCGGCCAAAGATTAGATAGGTTTTTAA
>NZ_DATHXO010000078.1:0-4467 GCF_035459645.1 Schnuerera sp. | reverse complement strand
CCAGAAGTTGCAGCTGTTTCTGCTTTAACAGGATTTGTTACTAATCCCCAAAATCATGTTGGAGATTTCAATATAGAAATGCCAGAAAAATTTTTGATTAATGACAATTTAATAATCAGTCCTGCAAAAAATATGGAAGATTTGGAGATAATTCGTGGACCAAATATAAAGCCTTTTCCTAAGTCGAAGGTTATGAAAGAAATTATAGGGGGAAAAGTACTTATAAAATTAGGTGATGATATTACAACGGACCATATAATGCCTTCTAATGCAAAACTTCTTCCTTATAGGTCTAATATTCCATATTTATCTGATTATTGTTTATTACCCTGTGATTCAAAGTTTCCTGAAAGGGCTAGGGAGAATGAAGGAGGAATTATATTAGGTGGATTTAATTATGGACAAGGTTCCAGCCGTGAACATGCAGCATTGGTACCTTTATATTTAGGGATTAAAGCCATATTAGCTAAATCTTTTGCAAGGATACACAAACAAAACTTAATCAATAATGGAATAATTCCTCTTGTGTTTATGGAGGAAAAAGACTACCAAAATATAGATATCCTTGATAATTTAGTTATAGAAAATTTATTAACTCAAATTGAGAAGGATAAAATAGTGGTAAAAAATGAAACTAAAGATATAGAATATTTAATGAATTTAGATATAACTGAACGACAAAGGCAAATTCTTAAAGCAGGTGGTCTTTTAAACTTCATAAAAAATTAGATTGTTTAAATTATTTGAAAGGGGAATAGACATGGAAAATATTATAACTTTGATTCCTGGTGATGGAATAGGACCAGAGGTAATTTCTGCTACAGTAAAGATTATTGAAGCTACTGGAGTTAATATTAATTGGGAAAAGGTAGAAGCAGGGACTAATGCTATAGAAACTGAAGGAACACCTCTTCCGGATTATGTAATAGATAGTATCGAGAAGAACAAAGTAGTTTTAAAAGGTCCCATAACTACGCCTATAGCTAAAGGATTTAGAAGTGTAAATGTAAGCTTAAGAAAAAAATTAAACCTATTTGCAAACATAAGACCTATTAAATCTTTTGATGGGATTGAAAGTCTTCATAAGGATGTGGATTTGATCATAGTAAGGGAAAACACAGAGGATCTATATGCGGGTATAGAACGTATGATAGATGAAGATAAAGCAGAAAGTATTAAAATAATAACGAGAAAAGCCAGTGAGAGAATTTGTAGATATGCTTTTGATTTAGCTATTAAAGAGAATAGAAAAAAAATCACTTTAGTTCATAAAGCTAATATAATGAAATTATCTGATGGATTGTTTTTAGAGTCAGGAAGAAAAATAGCTAAAGATTATCCTAGTATAAAGTTTGAAGAGATGATTGTTGATGCTATGAGCATGAAATTAGTTCAATTTCCTCAAGAATATGATGTGATAGTAGCTCCTAATCTATATGGAGATATATTATCCGATTTGTCAGCAGGACTTATTGGTGGATTAGGCTTAGCACCAGGGGCTAATATTGGAGAAGAAGTAGCAATCTTTGAACCAGTTCATGGTTCTGCATTGGATATATCTAATAAAAATATTGCCAACCCTACTTCAGCTATTTTATCTGGAATATTGATGTTAAAGCATATTGGAGAATATAAAGCTGCAATAAAAATTGAAGAAGCTCTATGGAAAGTATTGAAGAATAAGGAAAGTAGAACCATTGATTTAGATGGGAAGTTAGGAACAAAAGAGTTTACAGAAAAGATTATTGAAATTATGAATCAATGATAGAATATAGAGTTCTTTGGTGGAGGCGATTATATGAAGAAAAGATTTAAAAAAGTTTTAGTGGCAAATAGAGGAGAAATTGCAATTAGAGTTTTTAGAGCTTGTAATGAATTGGGAATAAGGACTGTAGCCATATATTCTAATGAAGATAAGAACTCTTTATTTAGGGTAAAAGCTGATGAATCCTATTTAATTGGAAAAAACAAAGGGCCTATAGAAGCCTATTTAAATATAGATGAGATTATAAGACTAGCATTAAAAAAAGGGGTGGATGCAATCCATCCAGGATATGGATTTTTATCTGAGAATCCAGAATTTGCAAGGAAATGCCAAGAAGTAGGGATAGAGTTTATCGGGCCAACCTATAATATGATGTTGAATTTAGGAGACAAGATAAAAGCCAAAAAAATGGTAAACAGTGTTGGGGTACCAACAATTCCAGGAATAGAAAAGGCAGTAAATTCAGAAAAAGAGGTTATTGAGTTTGCCAATTACTGTGGTTACCCAATTATGCTAAAAGCTGCAGCAGGAGGCGGCGGTAGAGGCATGAGGGTGGTAAGAGATGAGAAGTATTTAATTCAAGAATATTATAGTGCTAAAAATGAGGCAAAGAAAGCCTTTGGTATTGATGATATATTTGTGGAAAAATATGTGGAAAAACCAAAACATATAGAAGTACAAATTCTAGGAGATAAGTATGGAAATATTGTTCATCTATATGAACGAGATTGTTCCATTCAAAGAAGGCATCAAAAGATTATTGAATATACTCCTGCTTTTTCTATAACAGAGGAACAAAGGCAAAGAATATGTGAAGACGCAGTTAGAATTGGAAAAGCAGTTGATTATAGAGGGGCAGGTACAGTAGAGTTTTTATTGGATAAGTATGGAAATCATTATTTCATTGAAGTAAATCCTAGGATACAGGTGGAACATACCATATCTGAAATGACTACTGGTATAGATATAGTACAATTACAGATTTTAATTGCTGAAGGATATTCTCTTGATTCTAATGAAATTAATATAAAAAGTCAGAAGGATGTACAGCCTAGAGGATTTGCAATACAGTGTAGGGTAACTACAGAGGATCCATTGAAAAATTTTATGCCTGATACTGGTACTATCGATATATATAGAACTAGTTCTGGATTTGGTATAAGACTAGATGGAGGCAATGGATTTACTGGAGGAACTATAAGCCCTTATTATGATAGCCTTTTAGTAAAGGTCACTGGTTGGTCTAGAACCTTTGAAGATGCTAGCAAAAAAGTTAGTAGAGCATTGAAGGAAATAAAAATAAGAGGAGTTAAAACAAATATACCTTTTTTAATAAATGTATTGAATCATAAAGAATTTTTGAAAGGGAAATGTGATACTGGATTTATCACATATAACCCTGAACTATTTGAAATAAGAACTAAAGAAGACATAGAGCTTAAGGTACTAAAGTTCATTGGTGAAAAGGTAGTGAATGAAACAAAAGGATATAAGCCTGATTTTGATATTCCAAGGGTTCCAAAGGTAAATAGACCGAAAAAACATTTTGGTACCAAGCAAATATTACAGAAGCATGGGCCAGAAGGGTTGGTGGAGTGGATTAAAAATAGAGAAAATCTATTACTGACGGATACAACTATGAGGGATGCTCATCAGTCCTTAATGGCTACTAGAATGAGAACTACTGATATGTTAAGGATTAGTAAAACAATTTCTGTATTGGGAAAGGATTTGTTTTCATTAGAAATGTGGGGTGGAGCCACTTTTGATGTATCCTATAGATTTTTAAAAGAATCTCCATGGACCAGATTAGAACTTTTAAGAAAAAAAATACCTAATATATTATTTCAGATGTTAATTAGAGGCGCTAATGGAGTAGGTTATAAAAATTATCCAGATAATGTAATCAGAGAATTTATTAGAGAGTCTGCTAAAAATGGAATAGATGTTTTTAGAATATTTGATTCTTTAAATTGGATAAAAGGAATGGAAATAGTCATAGATGAAGTATTAAAATTAGGAAAAGTTGCAGAAGCTTGTATATGTTATACAGGGGATATTCTAGATGATAGAAAGGACAAATACACCTTAGATTATTATATAAAAATGGCAAAGAAGTTAGAAAAGACTGGCATCCATATATTGGGAATAAAAGATATGTCATCTCTTTTAAAACCACAAGCTGCATATAGTCTTATTAAAGCATTAAAAGAAGAAATCAACATTCCTATCCATCTGCATACCCATGATACCAGTGGAAATGGGATAGCAACAGTGTTGATGGCTGCTCAAGCTGGTGTAGATATAGTAGATACTGCTTTTAATAGTATGGCAGGCTTGACCAGTCAACCAGCATTAAATTCTGTAGTTGCTGCATTAGAGTATACAGATAGAAATACTGGACTAAATTTAGATGACTTGCAAAAAATATCTGATTATTGGAGTGATATAAGACCTATATATAGTCAATTTGAATCTGGATTAAAATCAGGAACTACGGAAATATATAAATATGAGATTCCTGGAGGACAGTATTCTAATTTAAGACCACAAGTAGAGAGTTTTGGATTAGGCCATCGGTTTGAAGAAGTTAAGGAAATGTATAGAGTTGTAAATGAAATATTAGGAGATATAGTTAAAGTTACTCCTACATCTAAAGTTGTTGGTGATATGGCAATATTTATGGTACAAAATGATTTGAC
>NZ_DATHXO010000077.1:0-11658 GCF_035459645.1 Schnuerera sp. | reverse complement strand
GATAGAATTAAGTTAATTATATTAGAGGTTAAAAAAACAACAAAAGGACCTCAAATTATTCTTTCAAGATCTCATCCAGGATTAGTTAAAAGATTGTTTGAATTGGAAGTTCCAGAAATTCATGAAGGTGTCGTAGATATCTATGCTATTTCTAGGGAAGCTGGTTCTAGAACAAAAATTGCTGTTCATTCAAAGGATTCTAACGTAGATCCAGTAGGTGCATGTGTTGGTTTTAAAGGAAGCAGAGTAAAAGCCATAGTTGAAGAATTAAATGGGGAAAAAATAGATATAGTAATTTGGAGCAAAAATATAGAAGAGTTTATTGCTAATAGTTTAAGTCCTTCTAAAGTAATTAAAGTTGAAGCAAACGAAAGAGAGAAATCCGCTTTAATAGTAGTTCCGGATTATCAATTATCTTTAGCAATTGGAAAGGAAGGACAAAACGCACGTCTTGCAGCAAAATTGACTAATTGGAAAATAGATATAAAAAGTGAAAGTCAATACGATGAATCAAAATCTTAAATCTGGTGGGGTGAAAACATGAAAAAGAAAAAGATACCTCTAAGGAAATGTGTTGCATGTAATGAAAGTAAGCCTAAAAAAGAATTAATTAGGGTGGTAAAAGATAAGGATGGCAATATTGATGTTGATTTAACTGGTAAAATAAATGGTAGAGGAGCTTATATATGCTCTGATTCAAACTGTTTATCTAAAGTTAAAAAGAATAAAAAACTAGATAAGGCATTAGGATTTCAAGTACCAGATAAAATTTTTGAAAAACTAAATGATATAATTGGCATTGATTAATAATAAAATGGAATTATCACCTGTAAAAATACTGGGGGTGCATAGTTTGATTAAAATAAGAGTATATGAACTGGCTAAAGAGCTTGGGATGACAAGTAAAGAATTAATAGAAAAGATGGAAGGGTTAGATTTAAACGTTAGTAGTCATATGAGCTCTTTAGAAAGTGAAGAGGCAGAAATGTTAAAAGAACTTTTTAAAGAAGATAAAAATACTACTAATGAAAAGGATTGGAAGAGTAAAGAGAAGGTGATTAAAGTAGAAGATAAAGACGATAAAAAGCAAAAGATTGAAAGCACAAGCAAAAACTATAATGACAAATCAGAAGATAATATTATTGAAATAGATGATAATATAATAGTCAAAGATTTAGCTGATAAAATGGGTATAAATGCAACTCAAATAATTACTAAATTGATAGGATTAGGTGTTATGGCTAATCAAAATCAATCTATTGATTTTGATACTGCTAGTATTATAGGGGATGAATTTGGCTATAAAATTGTTTTAGAAGAATCAGATGATGAAAAGGATATAGATAACGAATTTGATCTAGACTTTGATGATGAGCCTACATCTTTAAAACCAAGGCCACCTGTAGTTACAGTAATGGGTCATGTGGATCATGGAAAAACATCATTATTAGATGCTATTAGGAAAACTTCTGTGACTACACAAGAAGCTGGTGGAATAACCCAACATATTGGAGCTTCTATAGTAAATATAGAAGGTAAGAAAATAATATTTTTAGATACACCTGGCCATGAGGCTTTTACATCTATGAGAGCTAGAGGAACACAGGTAACGGATTTGGCTATATTAGTGGTTGCTGCAGATGATGGGGTAATGCCCCAAACAATAGAGGCTATTAACCATGCAAAAGCTGCAAATGTACCTATAATAGTTGCAATAAATAAAATTGATAAACCAGATGCAAATATAGAAAGAATAAAACAAGAACTAGTAGAACATGGACTAGTACCTGAAGAATGGGGTGGAGACACTATTAGTGTACCTGTCTCTGCATTGAAAAAAGAGGGTATAGATGATTTATTAGAGATGATACTTTTACTTGCAGAAATGCAAGAACTAAAAGCTAATCCAAATAGAAAAGCAGTAGGAACTGTCATAGAGGCACAACTTGATAAAGGTAAAGGTCCTGTTGCTACTATATTAGTCCAAAAAGGCACTTTAAGAGTTGGAGATATGGTTGTATCAGGAAGTGCCAGCGGAAGAGTGAGAGCAATGTTTGATGACAAAGGTAAAAAAGTAAAAAAAGCTGGACCTTCTATACCAGTTGCTATTCTAGGTCTATCCGAGGTTCCTTTATCAGGTGATTTATTATATGCAGTCAAAGATGATAAAACTGCAAGAAATTATGCTGATAGAAAAAAAGAACTTGTTAGAGAAGAACAATTAAAATTATCTCAAAAAGTATCATTAGATGATTTGTTTGAAAAAATACAACTTGGTGAAATCAAAGATCTTAATATTATTATTAAGACAGACGTAAGAGGGACTATAGACGCTAAACGACAATCATTAGAAAAATTAGAAAATGAAGAAGTTAAAATAAATGTTATTCATGGTGGAGTTGGAGGAATTACTGAAAGCGATATAATGTTAGCCTCAGCATCAAATGCTATAATAATAGGATTTAATGTAAGACCTACTTTAAATGCATTAGATATTGCTAAGCTGGAAAAAGTAGATGTTAGAACTTATAGAGTTATATATGATGCTATTGAAGATATTAAATCGGCTATAAAAGGAATGCTGGAACCTAAATATATAGAAGAAGTCATTGGCAGAGCACAAGTTAGAGCCACTTTTAAAGTACCAAATGTTGGTGTAGTCGCTGGAATATATGTCCAACAAGGGAAAATAACTAGAAATAGTATCATTAGATTATTAAGAGATGATGTAGTAATTTTTGAAGGCAAAGTATCTTCTCTTAAAAGATTTAAAGATGACGTTAGAGAAATAGCATCAGGATATGAAGGTGGATTAGGGCTAGAAAATTATAACGACATTAAAGAAGGAGATATTTTAGAAGCATTTATTATGAAAGAAGTAGAAAGATAAGGGGTGTAACCTTATGAATAATAAGAGAATAAATAGAATATCTGAAGAAATTAGAAGAGTTGTTTCTCAGTTAATCACAAGAGAAATTAAAGACCCAAGGGTAAATTCAATGACTAGTATAACAAAAGTTGAGGTAACTAACGATCTAAGTTATGCAAATATATATGTTAGTGTATTAGGCAATAAAGATATAAAAAATGAAACTTTAGAAGGATTAAAAAGCGCTAAAGGTTTTATTAGAAAAGAAATTGGTAATAGAATAGATTTAAGACATGCACCAGAGCCTATATTTCATCTTGATGAATCTATAGAACATAGCCTTTATATTTCTGAATTAATTGAAAAGGTGAATAAGGAAGATAAAAATAAACAAGGAGATAAGGATGAATAATCCAATTGATATTTCGATAGAAAAAGCAATTGAACTTATAAAAAAATGTAAAAACATATATATTGTATCTCATGTACAACCAGACGGTGACAATATAGGATCTACACTTGCGTTAGCTATGGCTATAAAAAAGCTTAAAGGAAATATTAATGTGCTTAAAGTAGATAACATACCTTCAGATTACGAATTTTTACCTAGTATTGAGTTGATTAAGAATCATAATCTGGATAAACCTATAGAACTATTGATAACATTAGATAGCAGTGATTTAGAACGGATAGGTAAAGGAAGAAAATTTGCTGAAAAAGCAAAATATATTATAAATATTGATCACCATATTACAAATGATAATTTTGGAGATATTAATATAGTATCTCCAAAAGCTGCTGCAACAGGAGAAATAATTTATCAATTTATAGAAAAAATGGGTATCGATATAGATAAAGATATTGCTACATGTCTATATACAGCTATTAGTACTGATACAGGAAGTTTCATGTATAGTAATACCACTTACAAGACTCATTTAATTGTATCAGAGTTATTGAAATTAGGAATTGATACTGACTATATCAATATTAATCTCTATCAAAGCAGAAGTATAGCAAGAACAAAGTTGTTTATTAATTCTTTAAGTAGTCTAGAAACTTTTTTAGAAGGTAAAATTGGAATTGTAGCCATTACTCAAGAGATGTTAAAAACAAATGGTGCCAAAATGGAGGATACAGAAGGAATAATATCTTTTATAAGAGGAATCAAATCCATTGAAGTAGCTTGTCTTTTAAAGGAATTAGATGAAAAAGAAATAAAGGTAAGTTTACGAAGTAAAAAACAAATTGATGTATCAAAAATATGCAATAAATTTAATGGTGGTGGCCATGTTAGAGCAGCTGGATGTACAATTTATGAAAATATTTCTAAAGCAAAAAATATTATAGTTGAAGAAATTCTACTGCATTTTAGGTGATTATATGAATGGAACAATAAATTTATTTAAACCAAAAGGAATTACTTCTCATGATGCAGTATCCAAAATGAGAAAAATCTTGGGAATAAGGAAAATTGGGCATACTGGAACTTTGGATCCAAATGCAACAGGAGTTCTACCTTTATGTATAGGTCGAGGAACTAGAATTAGTGAATATTTATTAGATGTTGATAAGGAGTATATTGGTGAATTAACTCTTGGAATTGCTACTGATACTCAAGATATAGACGGGAAAGTTATTAATTATTCTACAAATAAAGTTAATGAAGCTACTATATATAAGGTCTTTAATGAATTTATAGGTGAAATAGACCAAATACCACCTATGTATTCTGCATTAAAACAAGGTGGGAAAAAATTATATGAGTTAGCAAGGGAAGGTAAAATTGTTGAAAGACCTTCTAGAAAGGTTCGTATTTATGATCTAAAAATATATGATATTTTTGATAGTAAAAAAATTATTTTCTATGTCAAATGTTCTAGAGGAACATATATAAGGACTTTATGCCATGATATTGGAGAAAAATTAGGCACATATGGTTATATGTCCTATTTGATTAGAACTGGCGTAGGTGACTTTAATATACAGCACAGCTATAGTTTAGATTTTATAAGAAGTTTAGATAAAAATGGATTAAAATCGATTATTTGTCCGATTGGAGATAGTATAGGCCATATAGCTTCATTACAAGTAGAAGATAAATATTATAATGCATTAATCAATGGTAATATTATTCCTATGCACAATAATATTCTTGAATCTTATCAGTTCAACAAACCTATTAGGATATATTGTAAAAATAGTTTTATAGGAATAGCACAAATTATAATAAATAATCACATAGCCAATATAAAAATGAGCAAGGTTCTTATATAAGGTGGTAAATATGGAAATTATAGATTTGAATAATTATGAAGAAAATAAACATAAAACTGCTATTGCTTTAGGAAATTTTGATGGAATTCATATTGGCCATCAATATTTAATTAAAGACAACATTAAAAAAGCAAGAGAAAGAAATTTAAGGTCTTCAGTCTTATTATTTAAAAATCATACTAAGACTTTATTAGCCAACAAACAAAATTCTAAATTAGAATTTATTACTCCATATAGCCAAAAACTGGATATATTTGGCAAATTAGGGGTTGATTTAATTTATACTATAGGTTTTGACAAAAACATAATGAAATTATCTGCAGAAGATTTTGTTAAAAAAATATTGATTAATAAACTAAACTCTAAACTAGTTACAGTCGGGTTCGATTATAGGTTTGGACATAAAGCTATAGGGGATAGTAAGTATTTAATTGATTTAGGTAAAAAAGAAAGGTTTGAAGTAAATATAATCAAACCAATCTACTTCGATAATGAAGTGGTAAGTAGTACTTTTATACGTAATTTAATTAAAAAAGGTGATATAAATAAAGCAAATGATTTTTTAGGTCGTCATTATTCGGTGATAGGAAAGGTTGTTAAAGGCAAGAGCAGGGGAACTAAAATGGGTTATCCTACTGCTAATTTAAGATTGAATGAAAATTATGTAATACCTAAAACAGGAGTATATATGACCACAACTACTCTAGATAACAAAGATTACATGAGTTTAACAAATATAGGTTTCAATCCAACCTTTAATGAAAATGAACTCAAAATTGAAAATTTTATTATAGATTTTAATAATAATATCTATAATAAATTTATTGAGATAAAGTTTATTGAATTTTTACGGGATGATATCAAATTTAATACAGTACAAGAATTAATTGAACAGATAGAAAAAGATGTAGAATATGTTAAAAATAATCAAAAATATTTACATTTTAAATAATATATGATAATATTAATCTTAGAAAGAAATACCTTTAGCTAAGTTTATCGTACCTCGGCGATTTACTTAGCTAATGGTGAAAATAAAATTAGAGGAGGTATATTAAATGACAATAACTAAGGAACAAAAAGCTCAAATTATTGAAAAATATAAGTTACATGAAAAAGATACTGGTTCACCAGAAGTTCAAATTGCAATATTAAGCCATAGAATTAATTCCTTAACTGCACATCTTAAAACCCATAAAAAAGATCATCATTCAAGAAGAGGATTATTCAAAATGATTGGTCAAAGAAGAGGTTTACTAAGATATTTAGAGAAAAAAGATATTGAAAGATATCGTGCTTTAATTGAAAAATTAGGAATTAGAGGATAATAAGAGCGGGGAACTATCCCGCTCTATTGATTTATCATTTAATATTAAGAGTTTTTAATTAATAAAAGGTTATAATAATAACGTGTTAAATTATCAAAAGGAGGTAGAACATGGAAAGGCAGTTTCAGTATAATTTAGCTGGAAGAAATCTTTCTGTAACGATTGGAAAAGTAGCTGAGCAAGCTAATGGAGCCTGTTTACTCCAATATGGAGATACTGTAGTATTAGTTACCGCTACGGCTTCTAAAGAACCAAGAGAAGGAATAGATTTTTTCCCATTAAGTGTTGATTTTGAAGAAAAGTTGTACTCAGTTGGAAAGATACCAGGAGGATTTATCAAAAGAGAAGGTAAACCTAGCGATAAAGCAATTTTAACATCAAGGTTGATTGATAGACCTATTAGACCGTTATTCCCGGATGGTTATAGGAATGATGTACAAGTTATTGCTACTGTTTTATCTGTTGATCAAGATTGCACTCCAGATATAGTTGGTATGATAGGTTCTTCTATAGCTCTGTCAATATCTGACATACCTTTTAGTGGACCAACTGCTTCTGTATTAATTGGATTAGTTGATGAAAAATTTGTAATCAATCCAATTGCTGACGAAAGAGAAAAATCTGATGTTCATTTAGTTGTTTCTGGAACTAAAGATGCAATTATGATGGTAGAAGCAGGGGCTAAAGAAGTACCTGAAGAAATTATGTTAGAAGGAATACTATTTGCACACGAGGAAATAAAAAAATTATGCGCTTTTATTGAACAAATTCAAGAAGAAGTTGGAAAAGAAAAACAAGAATTTGTAGTATTTAAACCAGATAATGACATCGAAAAAGAGGTCAAAGAATATGCTACAAGTAAATTAATTGAAGCTATTCAAACTTTCGAAAAACAAGATAGGGAAGAAAAAATAGAATCAGTGATAGAAAAAACTGTTCAAAATTTTATTGAAAAATATCCTGAAAATGAAAAAGATATAGTTGAAGTATTGGATGAAATAATAAAAGAAGAAGTCCGAAGGCTTATATTAGAAGAAGGAATTAGACCCGACAACAGAAAAGTTGACGAAATTCGTCCTATAACTAATGAAGTAGGTTTATTACCTAGGGCTCATGGTTCTGGATTATTTAAAAGAGGTCAAACTCAAGTATTAACCGTTGCAACTTTAGGCGCCTCTAGTGATGTTCAAATTATAGACGGAATTAGCGAGGAAGAATCAAAAAGATACATGCATCATTATAATTTTCCTCCTTATTGTGTTGGAGATACTAGAATGTTAAGAGGACCAGGAAGGCGTGAAGTAGGACATGGTGCATTGGCTGAAAGAGCATTAGAGCCAGTTATACCCTCTGTGGAAGATTTTCCATATACAATAAGACTAGTATCTGAAGTATTAAGTTCAAACGGTTCTAGTTCTCAAGCTAGTGTATGTGGTAGTACTTTAGCTTTATTAGATGCTGGAGTTCCAATAAAATCACCTGTAGCTGGTATAGCAATGGGATTGATCAAATCAGATGATAAATTAGCTATTTTGTCTGACATTCAAGGTTTAGAAGACCATTTAGGAGATATGGATTTCAAGGTAGCTGGTACTAAAAAAGGAATAACTGCTATTCAGATGGATATTAAAATATCAGGGATTGATAGGAGTATACTAAATGAAGCCTTAAGCAGGGCAAAAATTGGTAGATTATATATACTAGAAAAAATGAAAGAGGCTATTTCAGTTCCAAGAGAAGAATTATCTCCTTATGCTCCAAGAATAATTACTATGCAAGTTCATCCAGATAAAATAAGAGATATTATAGGTCCTGGAGGTAAGATGATTAATAAGATAATAGATGAAACTGGAGTTAAAATCGATATAGATGACGACGGAAAAGTTTCCATAGCTTCTGAAAATATGGAAATGGGTGAAAAAGCGAAGGAGCTAATCCTTGAAGTAATTAAAGAGGTAGAAGTTGGAGATATTTATATGGGCAAAGTCGTAAAAATAGTACCTTTTGGTGCTTTTATAGAGATAATCAATGGTAAAGAAGGGTTGCTTCATATTTCAAATATTGCCAATGAAAGAATCAATAAAGTAGAAGATGTATTATCAAATGGAGATGAAGTATTAGTTAAAGTAATAGAAATTGATAATCAAGGCAGAATAAATCTATCAAGAAAAGCTGCTTTACCAAAAGTAGAAAAAGAATAAAAGATTTCTGTATTACTAAATGCATGAACCAAGTTGGGTTCATGTTTTTAATTTAATAATAAAATTTTAATATAAATTGCCATTCCTCTGAATATAAATATGATAGAAAGATATTTGGAGGGGTTAAAATGAGGATATTAATTGTAAATAAAAAAACTATTTATACTTTACTAATTATTATTTTTATAATAACTATTCTAGCTATTTATTTTTCTTTTTATAATAAAGTAGATGAAACATTTCAAATGGATATATATTATAAAGGTAATGTAGATGAAAAAATTGTATCTTTTGCATGTAATATAGATTGGGGTGAAGAATACATTCAACCAATGTTAGATGTCTTTTCTGAATATAATATAAGTATAACCTTTTTTGTTACTGGAACTTGGGCTAAAAAAAACCCCGAACTATTAAAAACTATTTATGAAGCTGGACATCAGATAGGTAATCATGGGTATAGACATATAGATTATGATAAATTAAACTATGAAAAAAACAAAGAAGAAATTTTAAAAGCCCATAATATTATATATGATATTCTAGATGTTGAAAGTATGTATTTTGCTCCACCTTCAGGAGCATATAATGACAATACAATACAAGCAGCAAAAGATTTAAATTACGATATAATTATGTGGAGTGTTGACACTATAGATTGGAGGGAAGATAGTACAAAAGAAGTAATTGTAAAAAGAGTAACTAATAAAATACATGATTCGGCCATAGTGTTAATGCATCCAACAAAGGAAACGGTTAAATCTTTACCTGAAATCATATCCTATTTATTTGATAAAGGATATAAAATAGGTACAGTAAGTGATATAATTAAATAAATTTATAAAAAATTTTAGGGGGACAAATATGTACTCAAGAGATGAACTAGATAATGGAATTAGGGTTATTATGGAAACTATTCCATATGTTAACTCAACTTCTATTGGGATATTTATAAATAATGGTATTACAAAAGAGGACAAGTCTACTAATGGAATTTCCCATTTTATTGAACATATGTTATTCAAAGGTACAAAAAATAGAACTGCGAAAAATATTGCTCAATCAATAGATAATATAGGTGGCCAAATAAATGCTTATACTAGCACAGAATATACTTGTTTTTACATTAAAGTTTTGGATAGGCATCTATCAATTGCTGTAGAACTATTGTCTGATATGTTTCATAATTCTTTATTTGATGAGGAAGATATTGAAAAAGAAAAAGGAGTAATTTCAGAAGAAATTAAAATGTATTTAGATTCACCTGAAGATTTAGTTTATGATTTATTGAGTAGGCTAATGTTTGAAAATACAACTTTAGCATTGCCTATTTTAGGTTCTTATGAAACTATAAATAGTTTTACTAGAGAATCTATATTAAAATATTATAATAGAAATTATATCCCAGAGAATATGGTAATATCTGTTGTTGGTAATTTTAATTCTAAAAATACTTTAGAATTATTGAATGAAAATTTTAATAATAATTCAATATATACTATTAATAATAATAAAAGCAATAATATGCCAAATATTAAGCAAAATTTAGGTTATAAACACAAAGATATTGAACAACTAAATTTATGCATAGGCATGGAAGGAGTAAAAAGAGGTTCTGATGCTTTATATCCTCTATTGGTTTTAAATAATATTTTTGGTGGAAGTATGAGTTCTAGATTGTTTCAGAAAATTAGAGAAGACAAAGGACTAGCCTACTCTGTTTACTCTCATACTGTTTCTTTTCAAGAGACAGGTGCTTTCAATATATACGCAGGTTTAGGAGTAGATCAAATAATAAATGTTGCCAAACTTATAAGTGGAGATATACAAGATTTGAAAATAAATCTAATTACAAAAGACGAATTAACTAAATCGAAGGAACAATTAAAAGGTAATTATATATTAGGAATGGAAAGTACTTTTAACAGAATGTTAGACATTGGTAGATCTGAGCTTCTTGTAAATAAAATGTTTACTCCAGAAGAAGTTTTGAAAAAAATTGACGTTGTTAAAATGGATGATATAGAAAATATAGTATATAAAATTTTTGACAAATCCAAGTACAACATAGCTTATGTTGGAAAGCTTGATGATCATGAGAAGATCCAACAAAATTTAAAAGAAATATTTTTTAATTGAGGTGATATATATGAAAATTAAAGTAGTAAACAAAAGTGAATTTCCTCTGCCTAATTATAAGACTGAAGGATCTGCCGGGATGGATTTATATGCAAATTTAGATGAACCAATATTAATAAAACCAATGGAAAGGGCATTAGTCCCAACAGGTTTGTATATTTCGATTCCTAATGGATATGAGGCTCAAATAAGAGCTAGAAGTGGTCTAGCTTTAAAACATGGTATATCATTAGCAAATGGAATAGGTACTATAGATAGTGATTATAGAGGAGAGATAGGAGTAATACTAATCAATTTAAGTAAAGAAGAATATGTTATTAATAAGGGAGATAGAATTGCTCAAATGGTGATTGTAAAGTATGAAAAAGTTGAAATTGTTCAAGTATCCTCTTTAAATTCTACTAATAGAGGAGAAGGCGGTTTTGGACATACAGGATATTAGATTACTCTTCTAATGTTATCATACCTAGTTTACCGCAAATGATAAAACATAATTATCAAAATAAATCATATAATATAAAAAATATAATTAAAGGAGATGGTATGATGACAATTATGCTTAGTGAACTAGGAGGAAAAGAAATAATTAACTTAAATGACGGTCAAAGATTAGGAATAATTGCAGATTCAGATATTGTCGTTGATAAGAAAAGTGGGAAAATAGTAACCTTGTTAGTCCCTGAAAGGAAGCTCCAGTTTAAATTTTTTGGAGAAAATTTTGATATTGAAATCCCCTGGAATACTATTAAAAAGATTGGTAATGATATGATTATAGTAGAATTATAGTAGAATATTAAAAGTATAAACCAATATTAGTAATATAAAACTTGATTTTAAAAATCAG
>NZ_DATHXO010000076.1:0-4022 GCF_035459645.1 Schnuerera sp. | reverse complement strand
TAAGTTGTTCCTTGAATATTTCTGCCACATTAATAATATAAACAAAGCTGAATTAGCAGAACCAAATGGCGCATTAATGTGTATTTAAAAATTAAATTATAGCCCAAAATTTCAAAAAATGTAAATGTTATTCCAAATTTTTTCATATTATTATTTTGACATAATCAAAAGATAATCATGAGATGACATTATCAAAAGATAATCACAGTGAAAAAAACCCACCACTTGACACAACAAATAAACATGCTATAATATAGTAGTATCAAATATCACAACAACTAAATGGGAGTAGATGGGTGCTGGTGTGCCCTCTGGTCTTCAAAACCAGCGCGAGGCGTTAGGAGCGTCTTGGGTGAGTTCGATTCTCACATACTCCCGCCATTGAAAATTAGCCACTTTAGTGGCGTTTTTATTTTACTAAAATTAAAAATGGGAGATTTATCCTATCATCCTAAAATTGGTTAGTATTTTAATTTTCTTTTTAGACAAAATAAAATAGAATAATTCTATTTTAAGAGGTGAATTAAGTGGATAAAAGACCTGTTGATTCTAATGCTATTAAGGCATTGGATGAAATGAAAATGGAAATAGCTAAGGAACTGGGAATTTCAGATACTTTTAATAATAATAATGCAGATCCAGTAACTAATATATTTACAGCAGGACCCGTGGGAGGAATAATGACTAGGAAACTAGTAGAAATGGGAGAAAAAGAATTAATGGATGATGAATAGGATAGGTTTATCTATCCTATTTTCTTTATGAAAAATAGATATAGTTAAATTCTAATAGAATTAGTACTTTTTTTAAAAATTCATGTTATAATGTAATGGGTATCACTCTTTTAAAGGGGGATTTCATATGAAAAATGCTAAAGTTATGGTATGTGTTACCCAGCAAAGAACCTGTGAAAGGTTGATATTAGAGGGTTATAAATTAATTAAATCTAAAAATGATAAACTATATGTAATCCATGTAGTAAACGAAAGAGGAAAATTTTTGGAAAATATTGATGATGGAGAAGCTCTAGAATATTTATTCAATGTATCTAAAAAGGTAGGAGCAGATTTAACTGTACTTAGATCAAAAAATATATTAAAGACTATGATTGATTTTGCTAAGGATAATCATATCACCCATATCGTTATGGGAACTCCTCCAGATACCAAAAATGATAAAGATTTAAACATTAGATTACAATTGGAAAATGATCTATCAGATGTACAGTTTATTGTACTATAAGAGAACTCTTGTAAAAGGGTTCTTTTTTGATCATAATTATTTATAACAAAAGAATAACAAAAATTTAACAAAAATTTGGCAAAATCTGTGGAAATAATTTAATAATAATGGTACAATATGTTATGCAACTTTAAAACAAGGGAGGTATTTATATGGGTCGTATTGGATTTCAGGAATTGTTGGTTATTTTTGTTTTAGTATTATTGATTTTTGGACCTTCTAAATTGCCAGAAATCGGTAAATCTCTTGGGAAAGGTATCAATGAATTTAAGCGGGCTTCAAAGAATTTGAAAGACAGCGTTTCATTGGAAGATGAAGATGAATCTAAAGCGGAGAAATCTTAAAAGTACTAGGAGGTAGGTGATTTATAATGAGACTAGGATGGATGGAAATAATTCTAATAGTCGGCATAATATTGTTAATTTTCGGACCAAAAAGGTTTAGGCTAATTGGTAAATCTGCAAAGGATGGAGTTAAAGAATTTAAAAAGGAAGTGTCAGAAAACAAACAAGAAAAGTAAAACTACAAAAGATAAGGGCTAGGTGTATTAATGATGAAAGATGAAACAAAAAAAATGACCATTATAATGCATTTAGAAGAATTGAGAAAAAGAATAATTTTATGTTTAGTTGCATTGTTAATTGCATCAATTATAGGGTTTACCTTTGTTGATAATATAAGAAAATTGTTGCTATTACCTGCTGGTGAAATTGAGCTTATTTATATTAGCCCAGCAGAAGCGTTAATAGTTAATATCCGTATGGCAATCCTTTTTGGGATTATATTAGCTATGCCAATATTTGTTTACCAATTTTTAGCTTTTATTCTACCAGCATTATATAAAAATGAAAAAAAAATATTAATTCCAACGGTTTTTGCCATGTTTGCTATGTTTATAATTGGGGTTTTATTTTCGTATAAAATTGTTTTTCCTTTCACTATTACTTTTTTTCTAAAATTTGCTACATCAGACCTAGTTCCAATGTTTACAATAACACAGTATATATCATTTACCACAAAGTTTTTGATGATATTTGGAGTCGTTTTCCAATTGCCATTGCTTTTTTTAATTTTAGGAATATTGAATGTAGTCAATGCATCATTATTAAGCAAATCTAGAAAATATGCTATTATTGCTATTGCAGTTATAGCTGCCATTATTACACCACCAGATGTTATTTCGCAACTTATGATTATAGTTCCCTTATGGATTCTTTTCGAAATAGGTATATTACTAGTCAGAGTAGTTCAGTTTAAAAAAAATAAATAGAATAAATTTTAAAAGGAGGTGGACATTATCAATATAAATGCAACAAACCGAAGTCTTCAATATGCTTTAATTAGTAGATTTTTTCACAAACAAATCTCAACAAAAGACGCACCAGTACTATTAAGAACGATTTCATTTATGTCAGAAGAAAAACAAAAGGATTATAAAAAGTTAGTAGAAAAAATCGAAAAAGTATTACAGGACAAAGAAGAACAAAATAAGTTGCATATAGAATATGCCCACTTGTTTTTACTTCCAGAAGGTGTCAAACCTTATGAGTCAGTTTACCTAGGTCAGAAATCTATGATATATCAAGAACCTTGGGAGTCGGTGAAGGCTTTCTATCAGGATAATAATATGAAGCTTGATGAGAATCAATTATATCCAGAAGATCATATTTCTGTAGAATTGGCTTTTATGTCCTATCTTATTGATCAAAATATAGATGAAAAAATCCAACAAGATTTTTTACAACAGCATATCTTACGATGGGTACCTAAATTTTTAAATGATCTTTATGAAAACTCTTTTGCAAAATTTTATAAAATCGTTGCAAAACATGGGATAGGATTCATAGAAGAAGAAAAAAAGTGGATAAGCTATTTAAATTCATAATATGATAGGGGGTTAAAACTATGAAAGAAATAACAAAAGTAGAAATGGATAGACGAAATTTTCTCAAATCAGCTGCAGGTGGTACTCTTGCTGCAGGTTTAGGACTTGGGATTCCAAGGTTTGTACATGCTGAAACAGAAAATAGTCTATTTGAAAAGAAATCAAAAATAGTCAATAGTTATTGCAGTATTTGTGGTGGAGGATGTGGTATAAAAGCTCATGTAGTAAATGATAGGGTGGTTCATCTAGAAGGAAATCCAGAAGATCAAGCTGCTCAAGGGCGTTTATGTGTTAAGGCGTATTCTGCTATTAATACTTTATACGATCCAGATAGACTTAAATATCCAATGAAACGAACTAATCCTGAAAAAGGAGAAGGAATCGATCCAGGTTTTGTACAGATTAGTTGGGAAGAAGCATTTGAATTAACTGCAAAGAACTTTCAAAAAGCTATTGATGGATATGGTCCAGAATCAATTATTTTCTTTAGTAGAAGTCATGATTTTTTAAATAGATTAAGGGATGCTATTGGAACACCTAACCATGTAGCCCATCAAAGTACTTGTTTTACTCCGCAGGTAGCTAGTTGGTTTGCTCAGGTTACTGGAGGAGGCAGACCTTATACTTATGATATAGAGAATTGTAAATATATTATGGGATTTGGTTTCGATGGATTAGGGAAATCTAAAAATATGCATATTAGGAGCATTACACGAGCTCTAGCCAATAATGCAAAGATGGTAATACTGGATCCATATATGTCAGTAACTGCAAGAAAAGCTCACGAATGGATTCCAATTAAACCAGGTACCGATCTGGCTTTTGCTTTGGCTATGATCCATGTGATTGTTAAAGAAAAATTATATGATAAAGAATATGTTGAAAATATGACCTA
>NZ_DATHXO010000075.1:0-1990 GCF_035459645.1 Schnuerera sp. | reverse complement strand
CCTTTTACTATTCCCTCTGCTAAATCTTCAATATAGCACTCATCTAAAAATTTAATCTCTTCTTCAGAGTTAGATAGATATCCTACTTCTATTAATAAAGAACTTCCACTTACTCCCCTAAAAATATAAAAGTTCCCTTCTTTTATGCCTCTTGTCACTATTTTTTTATCTTTTAAACTTTCTAATATATAGGTGCCTAATTTTTTGCTATTATAATCCTTTCTAAAGTGGAACATTTCACAACCTTTCATATTTGAATTATAAAAATAATCCATATGAATACTTATAAAAAAATCAGCTTCCAATTGATTAGCTTGTTCTATCCTTTTTGTAATAAGAACTTCTTCATCTTTTTCTCTTGTTAAATAGACTTTAACTCCCAGATCTTCTAATTTAGATTTTAATTTTAAAGATAGATTTAGTACTATATCCTTTTCCATCAATCCTAATGAATCCCCTTTATGTCCCTCATCACTTCCTCCATGTCCTGGGTCTATTACTATTCTTTTCCCATAAAGGGGTTTTTTTATACAGGGAAGCTGAAATTGTTTAATTTCTATTCCAGTATAATAATACTTCAATATATCAATATGAGAGTAACCTTGTTGAGCCATCTTTTCAGCTCCATATTGACAAAGCCCTAAACCGTGGCCTTTACCTCTAAAAACAAACTTAACTCCTGTTGGAAATAATGAAAATCTAGTGGAATTCAAATCTAACAATTTCATCAATTCTTGTCCAGAAAATCTTTTATTACCTATTTTTATGGATAATACTCTACCATATTCATCTCTTTCAATACATTCCATAAATCCAGATATTTCTGACTCTACGCCTATTTTCATCTTAGGAAAATTTACTTTTAATAGATTTTCTATTTCATCTATGGTCAGAGTTTTTTCTTCTTCCCAATAGCTAGAATCCTTACAATAATCACATAATACCCGACGTAGATAGATGATTTGATTGTCTACTACATTTTCTGAATTTTCAGTACTCCCTCCACAAGCTAAATGATATTTTGCTTCTATAAGCTTGTCATTAAATAGAATTACCAAACCTTTAGTTTCATCTACAGCTTTTATTATTTTTTTTATATTTTCATCGTTATAATTATCCCATATATTCTCAAAACCATCCTTTTCTATAGGCTTATCGAGTCTTAATAAATTAGTCCTTAAGACTATTGCCTGCGCCTTTAAGGCCTCTATATGAAAATTTAAACCCATCTCCAAATTCAATAATATGCCAACCATTTTTTCTAGGGGCATTTCCATTTCCTTATTCTTTTCTTTATTATAATATTTAATTTTATAATAAGTATTCATCCTATTACCCCCTAAACTCTATTAATACATATTATGAAAATAAGTTTGATAAGTGATAAATATGGTATAATTATTGTATGTGATATAAGGGAGTGATTAATTTATGAAAGGTACAATTGTATCAGCCTGGGTAAAGACTAGTAAAAATCTTTTTGGAGAAGAGCTTGTTAACGAAGCTTTGTCACATCAAGGAATTGGCCCCGAGAAGGTTTTTACCCCTTCAGAAGACATTGAAGATACTAAAGCACTAGGAATTGTAGACTACATAGCTAATTCCTTAGGAAAAAAGCCTTCTCAAGTTTGGAGGCAGATTGGAATAGACAATATTAATACTTTTTCCAAGGACTATCCTGCTTTCTTTAGATACAAAAATCTTTATTCTTTCTTGAAGGCCATGTATGATATCCACGTAGTAATGACCAAAAGAATTCCTGGAGCAAAACCTCCCATATTAAATGTGGAGCCTTTGGAAAAAAACAAAGCCATAATGAGTTATTCTTCTCCAAGAGAGATGTTTGGTTATTTTCATGGTATGTTGGAAGGAGCTGCTAAATACTATAAAGAAGATATCCAAGTTGAAACTTTAGAAAAAAGTGATGGATATACAAAGATATCCATTACCTTCCAAGAGGAAGTTTATAACAAAAAAGTATATGGTTTTA
>NZ_DATHXO010000074.1:0-1764 GCF_035459645.1 Schnuerera sp. | reverse complement strand
GTAAAGCAAAGTATGAGAATTATTGGGATGATGAAGAAATATATTTTGTATTTGATGAATTGAAAGAATTTTTTCCTGAAGAAGATATTAGTTTTACAACTATATCCCATTGTGCAGGGATTATTCAGCTTAGAAAATTATTATAGCCTAAATTCATATAGAAAAGGCTATATTTAATAATGTTGCAATTAAAGCATTAGGTTTCATTTAATAAAACCTAATGCTTTAATTTTATAAGTTCTATAAAGAAAAAAGAAGTTCTTTAATTTACATTTGTAGAATTTTGGGAAATATAATGGAGGCATTATTGTGATAGAAGCAAATAGATGCAAGATAGATATATTGCAAGATAGTTATTATAAAAAAAGTTAGAGGATTGTTCACTAAGGATTCTGTTTAAACTTTAATTCATTTTTCTTTGATATATCTATCACTAAATAAGTTTTGCCAGTAGAACTGATACGGTGAACCCTATCATAAGTAGGACAAGCCTTATTGATTATAAATTAGGATTTAGGGGTTACTACGGACCATAAGGAAATGGTATAATGTGTATAAGTAGGAAAATGTGAATTAACTGCTATGGAGGAAATGGTTATGGAAGAAAAATTAATAGATTCTGCTAAGGAATATTTGAAAAAAGAATATAATTGTCATTCAATAATATTATATGGTTCCTTTGTTAGTGGGGATTATACAGAAGAAAGTGATATAGATTTAGTATGTTTTTGCGATAACCCCAAAAAGGAAAATGATACGACAGTATTTAATAATAGGAGATTAGATGCTTGGATTTATAAAACGGAAATGATGGAAGAGTGCACTCAATTTCTTCATGTTAAAGATGGTAAAATAATTTTTGATGAAAGAGATTTATGTACTATTTTTCTTAATGAAATAAATAAGCAGTTTATAACTGGCCCCAAACAATTAACATTGCAAGAAAAAGATTTTCTTAAAGATTGGCTTAAAAAAATGTTACAAAGAGCAAGAAAGGGGGATATCGAGGGAAATTTCAGGTACCATTGGCTGCTTACAGATTCATTGAAGATTTATTTTGATATTAAAGGTATGTGGTATTTGGGTCCCAAGAAATCTTTACAGTGGCTTTATGACAATAATAGGGAAGCATACTATTTATTCTATAATGCATTGAGAAACAATGCTGATATTGCTGAAATAGAGAAATTAATTGAATATATAGTTGTGTCATAATTTTTATATTATATGTAATAAATAATATGGTATAATAAATATATATTACATTATTTGAAAGGTAGTGATAGAATGGACACTGCTAAACAAATATTATTAAAACTTATAGATGAAATTCCAGAAAATCAAATACATGAAGTAATAGATTTTATAGGATATTTAAAAATAAAAAATGAGAGAGATATGTTTAAAGAGTTAGAAGAGGCAAGTAAAAGTAGCATGGACTTTTGGAACAATGATATAGATGATGAGGTATGGAATAATGTATAAGCAAGGAGATATATTACTAATTCCAATACCATTTACAGATTTGACATCCAGTAAAAAGAGACCTGTTCTTGTACTATCAAATGATGATTATAATTGTAAAACAGAGGATATAATAGTGGCTGCTATTACTTCGAATATTACATCAAAGGACTATAGCATATTTATTACTAATAGTGATTTGTTGGAAGGAAATTTAAAAGTGGATTCATGTATAAGAGTGGATAAAATTTATACTTTAGCTCAAAATATTGTTATTAAGAAATTTGGCGAAGTTAATGA
>NZ_DATHXO010000073.1:0-3762 GCF_035459645.1 Schnuerera sp. | reverse complement strand
GTAAAGGAAACAGATGAAGATACAAAGTCATACTTAGGATATAAAATTATAGACACAGACAAAACAGTAGATGCTAAGACAAAGGGCATACTAAGTACTTCATATAAACCAAGTTATTCTATATATGGTACAGTATTTAATAGAATTATGGGAAATATATCAAATGAAAAAGAAATTGAGCTGATAAATTCTAAAAAGATAGTAAATGGGGAAGAAGCAGGTAAAAAGATAATAGATACATTTGAACTAGGAAAAGAATATGAAATAAGTGATTATAGATTGAAAGGTATTGAAGAAAAAGATATATATATATGGGAAGTAATGATTATGAAACGCGTTGGGAATCATGGAAGTGGTACTAGTTCAAGAATAGATGCTAAAACAGGAGAGATTATAGATTTTTCTGATCCTGGATATATGGGTGAAGATGAAGAAAAATCAAAATATAGTAAAGAAGAGTTGCTTAAAAAAGCAAAAGAAATTATAAAAAATATGAGTCTTGAAAAATATAAAGAAGTAGAATATATAGAAAATGAAAATGAAGATTTATTTTATAGAGATAGGAATTTATCAAGTTTTGTATTTATAAGGAAAGTAAATGGCATTGAAGTTGAAAATAATGGTTTTAGGATAACTTTAAGCAATCTTACAGGAGATGTAATGTCATACAATTGTAATTGGAATGATTTAGAATTTGAAGCTCCAGAGAATATAATATCTAAGGATAAAGCTAAAGAAATACTATTAGAGGATATAGAATTAGATTTAGGATATCAAATAGAAAACGAAGAAAACGAAGAAAACGAAGAAAAAAATGTTAAGCTAGTATATGATTTTAATGAAAAATACTTAACAGTAGATGCTAAGAAGGCAGAAATTGTAGGTGATAGAGAAGAAATAATTGAACAAACAATAGTAGAAAAATATGATGATATAGAAAGTAGTTTTGCTAAAGAACAGATAGAAAAGCTACAAAATTATATTATTTTATTCGAAGGTGAAAAATTAAAACCCAAACAAGAAATAACTCAAAAAGAATTTTTCAAATTATTGGTCCAAACTATAGACATATTTTATTCTTATGAAGATGAAAATTATATGTATGAAAGACTTATTGGTGAAGGTATATTAAAAAATGAAGAGAAGAATATAGAGGCGAAAATAACTAGAGAAGAAGCTATAAAATATATAATTAGAGCCTTTGGACAGGAACCGTTAGAAGATTTAGGTAATATATATAAATTAGAGTATCATGATGTAGACAAAATATCATCTGATTTAAAAGGACATATTGCAATAGCAAAAGGATTAGGACTTATAAGTGAAGGAAGAAATTTCAGACCAAAAGATAATTTAACAAGAGAAGAAGCAGCTGTTTTAGTATATAATATTCTAAATAGAGATAGATAATAAGAAGAAAACATGAAAAGCACTTATCTAGATGATAGGTGCTTTTTTTATATAGATATTAGCAGATATAGATGCAAATAATGTATTATACTTCTAAAATAATATATAAATTAAATTTGGATATAATAATGATGAAAATATATTAAATCTAATATTGGTATAGGATTGGAGGGGTAGGATGGCAGTTGTTAAAGTAATAGAGCTTCTTTCAGAATCAGCTAATGGTTGGGAGGCTGCAGCTCAAGAAGCAGTTGCAGAAGCCTCAAAGACCATAGACGATATTCAAAGTGTCTATATAAGCAATATGCAGGCTGTTGTTGAAAACAAAAAAATAGTTAATTATAGGTTAAATGTTAAAATTTCATTTATTGTTAAGTAGCAAAAAAAGCATATTATTAATTTAATATGCTTTTTTAATGCAAAAAAAGAGGGAAATCAGTAAATAGGTCGAAATATAACTAAAGGGTATAAAATAATTTACTTATACTATAATGGTAAATCATATTTTTTAAAATCGAAAGGAGTAAGAATATGATAAATAAACTAAAAGAGTTACCAAAAATTGAATTACACTGCCATTTAGACGGAAGTGTAAGACCAGAGACTATGTTTGAGCTTTTATCAGAAAAAGAAAAGTTAAGTTATAAAGATTTTAAAGAATTTGAAGCATTAGTAAAGGTAAAAGATGAATGTAATTCTTTGGTAGAGTATTTGAAGAAATTCAAATATCCATTAAAGATTATGCAAAGTCAAAAAAATATAAAGAGGATAACCTATGAGCTATTAGAAGACCTAAATATGCAAAATGTAAAATATGTTGAAATTAGGTTTGCTCCATTTCTTCATACCAGAGAAGGGCTTACCTTTGATGAGGTTGTAAAATCTGTATTAAAGGGAATGGAGAAGGCTAATAAAGATTTTGGTATAATGTCCAATGCTATACTTATTTGTATGAGAGATGAAAGTGTAGAGGAAAGCATAAAGGTAGTTGAATATGGTGCCAAATATATTGGCAAAGGGGTAGTAGCAGTAGATTTAGCAGGGAATGAGCAGGATTTCCCTCCAGAATTGCATGAAGAAGCATTTAAACTTGCTTTCCAAAAAGGGTACAATATTACTATCCACGCAGGAGAGACTGGAATAGAAGAAAATATTCCCAAGTCCATAGAATTACTCCATGCTCAGAGAATAGGCCATGGCATAGCAGCAGCAAAAGACCCTAAAATAATGGAATTGTTAAAGGAAAAAAACATATTCCTAGAGATATGTCCTATAAGTAATCTACAAACTAAGGCAGTAGAATCAATAGAAGATTATCCAATAAGGAATTTCATGGAAAAAGGATTGAAAATTACAGTAAATACGGACAATACCACAGTTTCAAATACTTCCTTAGAAAAAGAGTACAATTTTTTAATTAAGAAATTTAATTTTAATATTGAAGATATTTTAAAGCTTATAGATAATTCCATAGAGGCTGCGTTTTTACAAGAAAGTGAAAGAATATACCTAAGAAAAACCATAGAAGATGAGTTAATAACAATGGAGTTGATTTAATGAACAAGAGGATTGAGTTGAGTAAAGATAAGAAGGATTATATGATAGGAGCTATTAAAGAATATTTCATAAATGAAAGGGAAGAAGATCTAGGAGATTTAGCAGCAGCATTAATATTGGATTTTTTCATGGAAAAACTTGGGCCAGAAATTTACAATCAAGCTATTCAAGATGCGTATATGTTCGTGAATGAAAAGATTCAAGATTTATTTGAAATTGAAAAACATTATTAGAATAACAGCCTACTATCATGGAAAAACAATCAAAGAGGTGGGAAGATGAGACCAATAGATATGCATTGTGATACAGTTTTAAGATTAATGGAGGATAAAGAAAATACTGGACTATATAAGAATGATTTGAGTGTAGATATAGAAAAGTTAAAAAAAACCAACTCCTTAGCTCAATTTTTTGCCATATGGGTAGATATAAAAAGTGAGCGGGACCCAATGGAGATTTGCTTAGAGATGATAGATAAATTTTATGTAGAAGTGGATAAAAATTCTCAAGAGATTGCAATAGCAACTAATTATGAAGATATTATTCGAAATGATAGAGAAGGTAAAATTTCTGCTGTTCTGGCCATAGAAGAAGGGGCCTCTATTAAGGGCGAATTATACAATTTGAGAAACTTTTATAGATTGGGTGTAAGAGCTATAACTTTAACTTGGAATGAGGCAAATGAGATAGGCTATTCTAATTTTTATGAAGAATATAGAGATAAAGGATTAACGGATTTTGGTCGTGAAGTTGTTTATGAGATGAACAGATTAGGGATGCTTATCGATGTGTCCC
>NZ_DATHXO010000072.1:0-1567 GCF_035459645.1 Schnuerera sp. | reverse complement strand
ACCTTTACCGTATTCCGACCCTGAAGCTGTGGATCCCGAGGAGGCTTTCCTGGCGTCTCTTTCGAGCTGTCATATGCTTTGGTTTTTATCCATCGCGGCAAAAAATGGGTATACAGTCGCCTCATACCAATTTTCACTACCGATGACAGAATTGTGTTTAGGGTTAATTATTGTACCCCCATTATGATTAGCTTTAGACTCACTTACATCCCAATAAAACGTTCCTCCACCACCATCGCCCACTTCATAAAAGCCCAAGATTTCTCTTGCTGGTGTACTTGTAAATAAACTTTCAAAGAATCCCGGCTCTGATTTAAGGTCTGCTATTGTATTAACCTTTTTAGAAGCAAATGTTTCAATAGCACCTATACTTGGTTTAGGTGCTCCTACATCTACCCATTGATCCAAATCGAAATCCCATCTAACTCTCTGCCAAACTCCTTCCTCTACTTCGTATTCTCCAAAAGCAAGTCCTGTTCCTGCAACGTAATCGGGAGGTAACACACCAACTTCAGTAGACACATAGTCAAGATTAAGTCCTTCCGAATCAGCTATACCCCTAATGTATTTCTCTGCGCGGGCACGATTACTGGTAATAAAGCTATCTAATAAACTCATTAATTTGTAATATCTTTTTCTATCTCAATTTCAAATCTCATAAAAGTATAAATACTATCAGAAAGAAGTCCTTGTATATCTAACTCTGCTATGGGCCATCTATAATTTTGTAATATTGAGTAATCAGGATCAATAAAATGAAGTTCATCCATTGTTGTATTAGCAGGATTCCCTTGGTCAATATCATATTGTATAGCCTCTTCACTCTGCCCCAATACAAAGTTGTCTGGTAGTGCGGGGTATGCAATCGGGTGTCTCGAATGTAATCTAAACTCTGCTTCAAAACTATCAAATATATCAAAATTAAATGGGGTATTTTCATCATCTAAATGTATACCCTTAATAGATATACTTATTTCATCCCCTTCATATAAATCAACATCTTTAATTACATAAGGGAAAGCTTTTGGTGCGATGATATATGAGTAATCATCAAACTGTTCAATATACCTTTCTCCTTTCTCTTCCTTTTTAGACATATTTTAATATAAGAAATTTTTAATAATTATACAAATGTAATAGAAATTATTATCTTCGTTTGCGTGGCTCATATAACCAACTAACCTGCTGTAATATAAAATCTTGTATGTTACTTACAATTTTCCAATATATTTGTCTTCCATTCTTATTAGCAGGGTTTACTCCTATATGTGTTAATCCGTTTTTGGTTGGATAGTTACTAAGTATTTTATCTGTCCAATCTCCATAGTTCTTTGCATAACTAAATGTAGCGTCTCCTTCCGTCTCTAAATAAAACTTTCTAAATAATTTCGTAATGTGTGGCGCATTAGCTACATTAGCAACACTTTCTATAACTGTATCATAAGACTCTCCACCAAACGTATTTCCATTATTGAACTCTGTTGCTTTATTGTCCACAACCCCATAATAATTACCCCTATATACAGAAGCTGTCTTAGGTTCATAAGTAAATGGACCTTGCCACTGA
>NZ_DATHXO010000071.1:0-2244 GCF_035459645.1 Schnuerera sp. | reverse complement strand
GATCAGGTACCCTTGCAGAAGCGCGTAAACGTGAACATTACTTAAAACCTAGCGATGTTCGCAAAATGAAGAAAAGAGCTGCTCGTAAACGTCGTTCTCGTTAACTATTGATTTGAAAAAGGCATTGATGCCTTTTTTTTTATGTGTGCCGGGCATGTTGAATAATTTGGGAGTGAAAGTCTCTTACACGGGAAGATGTCAAACGAAGTGTTAGCCAAAGGCAAGGTGTTTACCGTGAGGTAAAAGCTGAAGGAAGCTCTAGGCAAAATCTTGACTCGAGGAACACAAATCACATAAGGCCGTTATTATGGGTAAGGTTGCATAACAAACTAAAGCCCGTAGGCATCAAGGAGATATAATAATAGGTAAATGTGGCGAGTAAAAGAGGAAGGTTATTAGGCTTACCCCGGGAGGTCTTGCGAACATATATAGTTATATGTGCGAAAAAGGTTAATCGCAAGAAGTCAGCAGAGGTCATAGTAGGTAGAAATACTGAAGGACTGAATAATGTATATAAACTAGCAAATGTAAATTAGGTGTTGTATGTAAAACAGTAAACTGGTATTAAACTAGCCTAACTTCGATTGTATCGTAAGGAACATAGGAGCCTTTAGGGTAAATAGTACAACACTACAAGGAAAGGAGCAGTTTACAATGGAACTTTTAGATAAAGTCTTAAGTGAATCTAATCTTAAAGATGCAATGACTAAAGTTGTAAAGAATGGTGGTAGTGCTGGTATAGATGGAATGGATGTCCAGGAAGGTAGATATTACTTTCTAAAACATAAAGAGGAAATCATTAACCAAATTAAAACGAGAACTTATAAACCCCAACCGGTTAAAAGAGTAGAAATACCAAAACCGGATGGCGGTATAAGAAATCTAGGAATACCATGTGTTATTGATAGAATTATCCAACAAGCCATTAATCAAGTACTTAGTCCAATTTATGAAGAACAGTTTTGCGAATTTAGTTATGGATTTAGACCTAATAGGGATTGCCATATGGCAATTAATAAAAGTTTAGAATACCTAAATGAAGGTTATACCATAATAGTTGATATTGATTTAGAGAAGTTTTTCGATAAGGTAAATCACGATAAGTTAATGCAAGTTATTAATAATACTATTAAGGATTCTGATTTACTATCAATCATTAGGAAATATCTAGTAAGCGGTATTATGATAAACGGATTATTAGTAAATAGTGATGAAGGAACGGTGCAAGGTGGTCCTATGTCGCCACTGCTTTCAAATATAATGCTTAATGAACTAGACAAGGAACTAATGAAGCGAGGATTAAGATTTGTTCGCTATGCTGATGATTGTAATATATATGTTAGAAGCATTAGAGCAGGTCAAAGAGTTATGAAAGGAATAACAAGTTTTATAGAAAACAAGCTATTCTTAAAAGTAAACCAAAGTAAAAGCAAAGTAGATAGCTATAAGACTATTAAATTTTTAGGCTTTGGCTATTACTATAATCCCCGGAGCAAGCAAATACGTGTTAAAGTACATCAAAAATCAATCAAAAGATTAAAAGACAAGCTCAAGGCGTTAACATCAAGAAGTTGGAGCGTGAAATTAAAATACCGTCTATTTAAGTTAAAACAAGTAATAGTCGGGTGGGTAAATTATTATCGACTAGCAGATATGAAATCATTAATGATTAAAATGGATAGTTTTCTTAGAAGAAGAATAAGGGCTTGTATATGGAAAGCCTGGAAACTAATATCTAAAAGATTTAGTGCACTAAAACAATTAATAAGAATATTCAAATTAAATAAGACAACTGAAGATGCATGGGCGTTAGCCAATACAAGAAAAGGTATAGCGCATACTTCTAAATCATTAAATGGATTTATAACAACAAAAGCACTAGCCATAAAAGGACTAGTGTCAATGAAGGAATATTATAAATTTTCACGTTTGAAATTGAACATACATTAAACCGCCCACTACGGAACCGTACGGTGTGGTGGTGTGAGAGGGATGAAATAAGTAATAATAAAATTATTTATTTCTCTCTACTCGATGTTTCTTTCATATTTTCATTATTTTTTCATATATTTTAATGGTGATTGAATGAAACTTAATAATAAAATTAAATTAAGTCTTTATAAAGATGAGAAAATAATAATTGAGAATTATAATGAATTAAAAGATATTTCAGAAAATACTATTTTTGTTGATATATATAAGATTGGTGGCCAGTTTTTAAAAATAAAACGAATGGATAATTAT
>NZ_DATHXO010000070.1:0-1959 GCF_035459645.1 Schnuerera sp. | reverse complement strand
ATACCATAGGGTTTTCTCCCATTATATATATAAATTTAATATTTTCTTTTTCTGCTTCATCAAATATTTCTGGAATGGTAAGACCTACTTTATCTGGGATATTTGAATCCCACATTTCTTCAAACTTATCTTGCACTTCTGGTTTAAATACCTTTTGATATCCTGGTAGATCAGCCGGAAGTCCTCCCATATCACAGGCACCTTGAACATTATTTTGTCCTCTCAGTGGATTTACGCCAGCTGAAACCTTTCCAATATTTCCACAAAGTAAACTTAAATTAGATATACTCATTACAGAATGAGTCCCAGTTGTATGTTGGGTTATTCCCATGGCATAGTAAATTCCTGCTTTTTCTGCTTCCGCATATATAAGAGCTGCTTTTATAATATCTTCTTCATCTACTCCACATATCTTTGCAACTTTCTCTGGAGTATACTCTTTTATTATCTTTTCAAATTCTTCAAAATTTTCCGTTCTTTCTTCTATAAACTTTTTGTCTTGTAAACCACGATTTATAATTACATTCATCATCCCATTTAATAATGCTATGTTGGTTCCTGGTTCAATTTGTAAAAAAACATCAGCATAGTCAGCTAATTCAATTCTTCTTGGATCTGCTACTATTAATTTTGCTCCTTTTTTTATTGCCCTTTTCATAACAGTCCCTATTACTGGATGGTTTTCAGTAGTATTAGAACCAATTACAAAAATAGCATCTGTATCAATTATCTCTTCTATACTATTGGTCATAGCACCGCTTCCTAATGTTGTTGCAAGACCTGCAACTGTAGAAGCGTGTCAGAGACGAGCACAATGATCTACATTATTGGTCCCTATTACTGCTCTAAATAATTTCTGAAATAAATAGTTTTCTTCATTTGTACATCTAGCTGAAGTTAAACCAGCAAAGGCTTTACTTCCATGTTCTTCTTTCATTTCTTTTACTTTATTCACTATAAGTTTATAAGCTTCATCCCAACTGGCCTCTTCAAATTTACCATCTCTTTTTATAAGAGGAGTTTTTAATCTATCTGGATGATTTATAAAGGGATAGCCAAATCTACCCTTAACACATAGTAATCCATTATTAGCTTTTCCTCTCGCTGGTTCTACTCCTACAACTTTATTACCTTTTACCAATAATTCCATTTGACAGCCTACACCACAATAGGAGCAAGTGGTTTTTACCCTTTCCACTTCCCAAAGTCTAAATTTTTCTTTTCTTTTAGGCATTAAAGCTCCTGTTGGACATACTGCCACACAGTTTCCACAAGATACACAATTGGACGTAGCTAATCCCATATCGAAAGGAGTGACCACCTTAGTATCAAAACCTCTATTTTCTAATCCAATCGCATCATTACCTTGAAGCTCAGAACATACCCTAACACATTTACCACATAAAATACATTTATTAGGGTCATAGGTATAGAAGTGGTTTGAATAATCTATAGGATAATCCTTCTTATCCCCTTTATAAGTCCCCATTTCAACTCCATATTCAAAGCAATAGTCCTGTAAATCGCATGCTCCCGATTTATCACAAGTTAGACAATCATTTGGATGATTTGAAAACAGTAAATCTAATATATCTTTTCTTGCATTAATCACTTTTTCACTATGGGTTTCTATAACCATTCCATCTCTAACTTTAAGGGAACAAGAAGTTTCAAGTTTTCCTTTGCCCTTTACTTCAACCACACATAATCTACAAGCAGCGTGAGGTTCTAGTCTATCATCATAACACAAAGTTGGAATATCTATACCTATTTTCCTACAGGCCTCCGCACGGCGGAGACGTTGTCGAAACAGGTCGCGGTCCTGAAGGAACTGTGGGCCCGCTACGACGGCATCGGCGTGGAGGACAAGGGCAAGCAGTACAACACCGAGGTGATGGAGGCGGTCGAGCTCGGCTTCCTCCTCGACAACGCCGAACAGCTGGTGCACGCCGCGCTCAA
>NZ_DATHXO010000069.1:0-4662 GCF_035459645.1 Schnuerera sp. | reverse complement strand
AGGCTCGTGCACGGCATCGCGTTAGGGGCGTTTTCCGTATTGACCGGGGTTTCGGGCGGTGCGGTCGCGCAGGAGCCGGTGAAGATCGGCCTGATCACGACGCTGTCCACCGGCGCCGGCTATCTGGGCGACTAAATCATCAACAAATTTTAATGCAATGGAACTTAGTCCAAAGCCTAAATCTATTAAAAAATTTATGAGTCCAAAAGGTATAGCAGGTATTTTTACAGATTGTTCTTTATCAATTACAGAAATTTTTAATTTAGAAGCTCTCTTTCTAACGGTATCATTTTTTACATCAATCTTTTTTATCATTTTGATTGCTTCTTTGCATTCTATTTTTCCATTATCCAATTGGTTTAATATCATTTTAATATTATTTTTCAAAAGAACCCCTCCCAATACGGCAAATTAAAATACTTATTAATTAAATAATAATAGTAATTAGGGTATAATAATTATGAATTTAATTTTAAAATTTTATTGTCTTTAATACTATAATAATATTAAAGTTTAAAAATGTCAATAGTAATATTAATAATATTAATTAAAACATTAAATATATTAATTTTCAATTTAAAATTATTTATTTCTTTTTCTATTCTAATTATAGATATTATTTATAGTAGTTCTAGTTACTATTAAAAATACTCATAGTTATCTATGGTAAAAGAGTAGTATAATATATTTGTAATATAAAAGGAGGTTTTATTGATGAGTATTGAAGTAAATGCAAAAGGACAAGCTTGTCCAAAACCAGTTATTATGACTAAAAAAGAACTGGATAATATAGCAGAAGGTGTAATAACTACAATTGTTGATAATGAAGTGGCAAAAGAAAATGTTTCAAAACTTGCAAAAAGTTTAGGATATGATTATAAAGTTGACAAGAAGAGTGATAACGAATACTATGTACACATAACCAAAGGTGAAGTTTCAGAAGAAGCAAATGTATGTATACCAGATACATTTAAGGATATGACTATAGCTTTTTCATCTAATACTATGGGAAGTGGCTCAGAAGAATTAGGTAAAATTTTAATGAAATCCTTTATATATACTTTAACTGAAGCAGCTCCTTTTCCTTCTACTTTAATTTTTTATAATGGAGGAGTTCATCTAACTTGTGAGGGTTCAGAGGTATTAGAAGATTTAAGAAAATTAGAAGATGAAGGTGTAGAGATTATCTCTTGCGGAACTTGTTTAGATTATTTTGGAATTAATGATAAACTGAAAGTTGGAGAAATATCTAATATGTATACAATTTATGAAAAGTTAAAAAATCCAATGAATACAATTACAATAGGATAGGAGAGTATGTTATAATGAAGGAGAGACAGTTTGGAGTTATTACTTTTAAATCTACTCACTATGCAATAAAAGGGGATTTAGTTTTTAAAAACAAAGATATGAAGTATCGAACTATACCAACTCCAAGAGAAATAACTCATAGCTGTGGACTAGCTATTAAATTTGATTTAAAGGATATAGATTTAGTAAAGAATATAATACAAGATGATGAATTAGTTGTAGAGGGCATATTTGAACTAATAAAAAATGATGAAGGATATAAAGCTAGAAAACTAAATTAGTACAAGGTGGTTAATATGGACAGGGTATTAAGTTTTATAGAACAATTTTTAAAAAATGAAAATGGAGATTTAAATGTACTGGGCAAAGGATTAAAGATAATTATAGTATTTATAGTTATAAAAATATTGATCAAAGTATCTTATGTGATAATAGATAAAGCTGTAGATAGCAGAAAAAGAAGACTATTTTCTATTGATGAAAAAAAGATTAATACCCTAACTGCTGTATTGAAAAATATTATTAAGTATATAATCTATTTTATAGGCACAGTCATAATATTGGATATGTTCAATATTAATACCAGTTCAATTTTAGCTACTGCTGGAATTGGTGGTTTAGCTATAGGTTTTGGAGCCCAGTCTTTGGTGAAAGATGTAATAACGGGTTTCTTTATATTATTTGAAGATCAATTTTCAGTAGGGGATTATATTACAATAGATAGCTATGAAGGAATAGTAGAAGAATTAGGAGTCAGGGTAACTAAATTAAGAGATTTTTCTGGAGAACTTCATATAATACCTAATGGTAATATAAATACGGTAACTAATAAAACTAGAGGGGCTATGCGGGCTCTTGTAAATGTTAGTATAGCTTATGAAGAGGATATAGATAAAGCAATAAAGGTATTGGAGGAAGTTTGCAATAAGCTAAAAGAGTCTAATGCAAGCATCGTTGAAGGGCCTACTATATTAGGAGTTTCTGATTTAGGAGATTCTGGTGTAGATATAACTATAATTGCAAAAACTAAGCCTATGGACCAATGGAGCGTGGAAAGGGCCCTTAGAAAAAATATCAAAGAAGCCTTTGATAAGGAAAATATAGAGATACCATATCAAAAAATGGTTATAATTGATAATAAATCTTAGGAGGATTACTTATGGTGTTAAAATATGAACTTGGCGATGTTGTGACTTTGAAAAAGCCTCATCCTTGTGGAGAAAACAAATGGGAAATAATGAGAACAGGAGTAGATATTAAGTTAAAATGTTTAGGATGTAGTAGACAAATTTGGATACCTAGAATAGATTTTGAAAGGCGTGTAAGAAAAATTTTAGTTGATGATAAATGGATAAGTATTATTCATTACAAGGGAAAAGAGGATTTAGATTAAAAAGGTTATTTTCTGGATTTTTAAACCAGAAATAACTTTTTTATATTAGACAATTTCATCTTTTAATAGTAAACTATAATTGATAGCATTAATTTATTAGTTAGTGTGAAAACGTTTTTAAATAATAGGAGGTGTCTTTAATGGCTTTAAATTATGCAAAAAGGATGGACAATATTAAAGCATCTGAAATCAGAGAGTTGCTAAAGCTTACACAAAGACCGGAGGTTATTTCTTTTGCAGGTGGATTACCAGCACCAGAGTTGTTTCCTGTTGAAGAATTAAAGAAGGTAACCAAAGAGGTATTAGAGGAAAATGGAACAGCTGCATTACAATATGGACCTACAGAAGGATATGAACCATTAAGACAAAGAATTGTAGAAAGAATGAAAAAAGTAGATGTTGATGTTACTGCAGATAATATTTTGGTTACAAGTGGTTCACAACAAGGATTAGACTTTGCTGCGAGAATTTTTATTAACCCCGGAGATGTAATTATCTGTGAAAGTCCAAGTTATCTAGGGGCGATAAATGCTTTTAAAGCTTATGAGCCAAAATTTGTTGAAGTAGAAACTGATGATTATGGAATGATAATGGAAGATTTGGAATTAGCTCTTAAAGAAAACGATAATGCGAAGTTTATCTACGTCATACCAGATTTCCAAAATCCATCAGGAAAAACTTGGTCTGAAGAAAGAAGAAAAAGACTAGTAGAATTAGCAAATGAATACAATGTGGCAATATTAGAAGACAATCCATATGGAGAACTTAGATTTGAAGGTGAATTTCTTCCAGCTGTTAAACATTATGATACAGAAGGTAGAGTAATATTTTTAGGTACTTTTTCTAAAATATTTTGTCCAGGACTTAGATTAGGTTGGGTAGCTGCTGATGAAGAAGTACTTAATAAATTTATAATGGTCAAGCAGGGGGCAGATTTACAATCTAGCACCATATCCCAAATGGAGGTAGCTAAGTTTTTAGAAACGTATAATATAGAAGAGCATATTGAAAAGTTAAAGAAAGTATATAAAAAGAGAAAAGACTTAATGATAAAGACTATGGAAGAAGAATTCCCAGAAGGAGTTAAATTTACAAATCCAGAAGGCGGATTATTCACTTGGGTGGTATTACCAGAACATATAAATGCAAGAGAATTAGCTGCAAAGGCTTTAGAAAAGAACGTAGCTTTTGTACCAGGAGGTTCTTTCTTCCCTAATGGTGGCAATGAAAATACATTTAGAATGAACTATTCCAATATGGATGAGGAAAGAATAGTTGAAGGTGTAAAAAGATTAGGAAAAGTAATAAGAGAGGTTATTTAATAAAAGCTCCCTAGTATACTAGGGAGCTTTTAAATAGGTAATTGTATTTCTATTTCCGTACCTTTATTTAATTTACTAGCCAATGATATTCTGCCATTGTGATATGCCACAATATGTTTTACGATGGATAGACCTAAACCGGAACCACCTACTTTTTTAGAACGGCTTTTATCTACCATATAAAACCTTTCGAACACTTTATTTTGCTCTTCTTCTGGAATTCCTATACCAGTATCTTTTACCCTGATTATACAGAAATCTTTTCTTTCTTCTAACGATACATGGATTATTCCCTTAGGCTTATTATACTTAATAGCATTGTCTACTAGATTGTATAATAAATCTTTAATCATCCGTTTGTTGGCATCAATAGTTATATCTCCAGCTGTTAGACTTAAATTTAGTCCCTTATTTTTTGCAGAAATTGTCAATTGAGAAATTACTTCCTTAGCAATATTGGATATATTTGTAGTTTCCATAGTCTGACTTTCTATTTCATCTTCTATATGAGTCAAGTGGATAATGGAATCGATTAATTCTAATAATCGAGTACCTTCTTTTTGGATAATATTGGCGAATTTAATGGTGTCTTCCTTACTTACTTCACCAGTAGATAACATTTCAGCAAATCCATTT
>NZ_DATHXO010000068.1:0-1870 GCF_035459645.1 Schnuerera sp. | reverse complement strand
GGTAATCTTGCCCTTTCAAAGCAAAGCTTTGTTAGGTACACCCTGGATATTGAAAAACAAAAAAGAAGAGCTATAGTTCCAAGTTGAACTTCTCTTCTTCGCCACGCCTAAGGAACACATTTTTCTCCGTAAAAATTTGATTATATGTTGTATTTATCAAATCTTCATTGTAATCTTTATTGATGGGATACTGTTCTATGACGTTATATTTATTTTTATACCCACTTCTAATTTTATTAGTGGCCTTAATCCCCGTTTTGTCATTATTAAGGCATAGGACTATATACCTGATCATTGGATTGTCTTCTAAGTATTGTTTCAATGCCTTATCAGATACCCCTCCTAAGGAGATAATATGATGGTTAAAGGAGTTGATATTATATAACTTTAAAATAGTTAAATAACTAAGAACTTCTATTGGAGATTCACATACATATACCTTATCGCTTGTACCCTCAATAGCAAAAGGATATGCTTTATCGGAGTTTTTTACATCACCTTTAAATACAGTATTAGTGTTAGTACTTCTTAAATTTCCATATCTAGGATTATTATTATTGTCATATCCAACAAATACGCAGTTTTTATTTTTGTCTTCATATAATTTACCTTCTTTGATTAATTTATATACTAAGTTCTTATCTATTTTTCTTGTCTTTATCAGATAAGCTATGACATGTTTATAAGTGTTGCTTTTTTCTGGAAGAATAAACTCTCCTTTTTCTTCTGTTTTTCTTTTAGCTATACTGTATTGCTTATGGTGATTGGTAGTAGGATTAAAGCCTAGTAATTGCTTTACTGATTCTACCCATGTTTTATTCTCTATGAACATTACAAATTGTATTGGACCACCTCCTTCTCCCTTAGAGAAACAGTTCCATTTATTTAAGATAGGATTTATATATAGTCCTCCATAGCCTTCTATATGATATGAATCTTTTCCTACCTTTTTTAATTCCAATCCTATGTTTGCTGCATAGTCCATTAAATTAACATTATTAGCTTGAGTTAATTCTTCATCTGTAAATCTAAGCCTTTTATGGGCCATTATTTATCACCTACTTCTAAATTTCTATTTCTTCTATATTGGTATCACCTATAGAAAATTCATTAGCTGTAAACACATCTAAATCTGTTAAGTCTAATTGGTCTATACTCATTATTGGTTTATATCCTCTTTTAAATTTTTGATAATCATCCCATGAATATTTCTTTTCATCAAATATTTCAAATAATCTTCTTCTAAAGTTCCTACTATCTACTTCTAATATAAACCTATCATAATCCCTGTCTTCATCTGGTCTATCATCTTCAATATCAAAGTATATAGTTATTAATAATCTTCGCATTTTCTTCACCTTCCTCTAAACTTCTATTTCCTCTTCCAACTCATTATTTTGTGAAAAATATAATTCTAATGCATATTCTATGATTTCTTCTATTTCTTTTTGAGTTTGATTTTCTTTAAAATATTTATTAATTAATTTTGGTTTTAATTTAAAGTTTTTAACTTTCTTAGGTTTGTTGAAATACTTTCCTGATAACACTTCATAAGCTTTGTCATATTTAAAATTACTTCCTTGGGAATAGGATTTTAGAATATCTGATTTCTTTAGATCTACTTTAAATCCATAGTCATCTAATATGTCTTCTACTATCTCTTGTTCTTCCTGTTTCAAGAAAGATAAATCAACAGCTGCTGTAAAAGGAATTTCATTATTATCAAGTCTTTCTTTTAGTTCTGCTATAAGAGTATCTATTCTTAGATATCTTGATACCATTCTAGGAGAAAGATCATATTGGTCTCCTATTTTATCTCTACTTTTTAATTGGTGGCCAATTTGGCCATTAGTTGAGTTTTCCTCTAAAT
>NZ_DATHXO010000067.1:0-6159 GCF_035459645.1 Schnuerera sp. | reverse complement strand
ATAAAAACTATCTATTTATAGAAATATCAAATCCCACATTATTTAACCCAATAGATGAAGAAGGAAAGCTTGAAACAACTAAAAAGGACAGTAAAAATCATGGTTTTGGAATAAAAAGTATAAAAGGTGTAGTGGAAAAATACGATGGGATATTAAATTATGAATATAATGAAGGAAAGTTTATATTAAATATAATGTTACCAATAGGAAAGGAAAGTTAGATTTTTAAAAGTCTAACTTTTTTCATGCTATTCGTACCGTTTTTCCTACCATTCGTACCATATTAAACAAAATTTAGTATAAATATGGTATGTTAATAATGATGGAGAATAGAGAATCTTATTTGAGGAGGTGATTCCATTATGAAAAAAAACACTATCTTTGCTTTAATAATGGCATTTTTGTTTATAATGACTACAATGGCTTTTGCTAATAATGGTTATTATAATGATGAAAGTATAGAAATGATAGATATTGAAATTGATTATTCTAGTCAAAAAATATTAAAAGATGGTAGTATAGAATATGATGTAAAAAACAAAGAACAAGTTGCAGACTTTTTAGAAATTGATATAGATAAAATAAGAAATATTAAGATAACTAAACCAAATTATATTATAAAGGAATCTAATTTAAATAACAGTGATATTACTCCATTTGCAAATATTTATATCGCTAATATAACTGGGCCAAGACAAGCTTGTGGGTCAAAGAGAATATGTGAAAATTCTGCTGTTAATCATGCAAAAGACCCTGTAGTAAAAACAATAACTCTTTCCGGTACTGTTTCAAACAGTCATAGTCTAAGTGTAGATGCTGGTATTGATGTTGAAATCGCTTCTATTTCTGCGGCGGTAGGATTTAACGTAGAAAGAAGTTGGACAATGACGGATTCTACACAAGTTGAATTAGAACCAGGTCAAAGAGTAACTGTAGTTGCATTCCCTTACTGGGATGTTTACAGTTTTGATGTTATGCAATCTTCGATTTTTAGAGATAAAAAAGTAGGATATGGAAATGCTATGGAAACCTTTGGATTCTGTACAGTTGTTTATGATGATTGATTTTTTCAATTCATTAGTATTGCAGGTTTAACTATAAAATAAAGCTAAATAAATTTTAGATAACTGGTATAATTTAATTTTAAAATTATACCAGTATTTTTTATGCCTCAATCTCATTCCCTTTAAGTATAAAAAAAATCATTGTTCACAAAATATCATTGTGTTTAAAAAAAGAAATTTTGGCAATATATATATTGAGAATGATTATCACAATCAAAATAAAACTTGTAAAAATATTAATATAAAATTTGAATCCATAAAAGGAGGTAAAGATATGCGTTTTGAAGATTATAACCCATTAGAAGATAAACATTATAGTATTTTAGATATTAATGGACAAATCGTTACAGAAGAAGATCTTCCTTCATTTACAGAAGAAGAATTATTATCTCTTTATAGGACCATGTTGTTTTCTAGAATTATAGATGAAAAAACTTTATCTTATCAAAGACAAGGAAGAATGCTCACTTATGCTCCAAATATAGGGCAGGAAGCTGCTCAAGTAGGTAGTGCTTATGCTATGGAAAAGAATGATTGGCTGGTACCATCTTTTAGAGAACTAGGAGGTTGGCTTGTCAAAGGTGTGCCGCTAAAAAACATATTCCTTTACTGGTATGGTAATGAGTGGGGAAGTTATATGCCAGAAGGAGTGAAGGTATTACCGGTATCAGTTCCTATTGCTTCCCAATTACAACATGCTACAGGTATTGGTATGGCCAATAATATAAAAGGTGAAAAAAATGTAGTGGTAGCTTATGTTGGAGATGGAGGAACATCTCAAGGAGATTTCCACGAAGCATTAAATTTTGCTGCTGTATTTAAAGCTCCTGTAGTATTCATCATCCAAAACAATCAATACGCTATTTCTGTTCCAAGGAAAAAACAAACTGCTAGTAAAACCCTTGCACAAAAGGCGATTGCTTATGATATACCTGGAGTTTTAGTGGATGGTAATGACATATTTGGCGTTTATTCTGCAACAAAAGAAGCTATAGAGCGGGCAAGAAAAGGTGAAGGACCAACATTGATTGAAGCCTTTACCTATAGATTAGGTGCTCATACTACTTCTGATGATCCAACTAAATACAGAGAAGATGATGAAGTAGAAAAGTGGAAGGAAAAGGATCCTATATTAAGGTTTAAAAAGTATCTTAAAAATAAAGGAATACTCACAGAAGAATGGGAAGAAAATACTAAGAAAGAATTAGAAAAAGAAGTAACATTAACCTTTGAAGAAATAGAGGATAAATCGGATACTTTAATTGAAGATATATTTAAATATCATTATGAAACTATGCCTCCACATTTAGAGGAACAATTAGAGGAATACAAATCTTTTTTAGAAGGAGGTAAATAAGATGGCTAATAAGTTAAACATTGTTGAAGCTGTAAATCAGGCTCTTATGAATGAAATGGAAAGAGATGAAACAGTAGTAGTCTATGGTGAAGACGTAGGTGTTGAAGGTGGAGTTTTTAGAGCCACTGTAAATTTACAGAAAGAATTTGGCAAGCAAAGAGCTTTTGATACACCTCTTGCTGAGTCGGCTATTGTAGGTACAGGTGTTGGTATGGCTATAAATGGTTTAAAACCAGTTGTTGAAATGCAGTTTATGGGCTTTTCCTATCCTGCTTTTAACCAAATAATATCTCATGTTTCAAGAATGCGTAATCGTTCAAGAGGTCGATATACAGTTCCTATGGTAATAAGAGCACCTTATGGTGGAGGAATAAGGGCTTTAGAGCATCATTCTGAAAGTATGGAAGCTTTATATGCTCATATTCCAGGATTAAAGGTAGTAATACCTTCTACTCCTTATGACACTAAAGGTTTGCTTATAGCAGCTATTAGAGATCCAGATCCAGTTATATTTTTAGAACCAAAAAGAATTTATAGAGCTTTTAGACAGGAAATTCCTGAAGAAGCCTATGAATTGCCAATTGGAAAGGCAAAAATAGTAGAAGAAGGAGAAGATATTACCATAATAACTTGGGGAGCTATGGTAAGGGATGTACAAAAAGCCAGTGAGATGGTAAAGGACAAAGGAATAGACTCTGAAATTATAGATCTACGAACTATTTCTCCATTGGATAGAGAAACCTTTATAAATTCTGTTAAAAAAACGGGAAGGGCTATAGTAGTTCATGAAGCGCCAAAAACCTTAGGTGTAGGTGGGGAGATAGTATCTATTATAAACGAAAAAGCTTTCCTTTATCTAGAAGCTCCACCAACTAGAGTAACAGGTTTTGACACTATTTTCCCATTGCCAAGGGGAGAAAAGCATTATATCCCATCTCCTGAAAGAATTGCAAAAACTATAGAAGACGTTGTGAAATTTTAGGGAGGAGGTAATTAAATGAAATTTGAATTTGAATTTCCAGATATTGGTGAAGGGATTGCAGAAGGAACCCTTATAAAATGGCTGGTGAAAGAAGGAGAAAATATAGAGGAAGGTCAGTCTGTAGCAGAAGTGGAGACGGATAAAGTGACTACAGAAATACCTTCCCCAAGAACAGGAAAAGTTTTAGAATTAAAAGCGGAAGAAGGAGATGTAATTAATGTAGGAGATGTTTTTATTACAATAGATGCTTCAGGAGATGTTAGCCATATAGACAAAAAAGAAGAACTATCTGAAAAAGAAGAAGTGGTAGAAGAGGAAACGGCTGGAGTGGTAGGTGAAGTAATTGCTTCTTCAGAAGAAATCCCGCCTAGTACAGAAGGAATAGATAATTCTTCTGACGGATCAAAAAAAGTCAAAGTTTTAGCTACGCCTGTTGCACGTAAAATGGCTAAGGATTTAGGTGTAGATATTTCACAGGTAAAAGGCACAGGTCCTAACGGTAGGGTTATGAAGGAAGATATTATAAAAGCTAAAGAAACTATGACTAAACCAGAAGAAAAAAGAAAAGTGCTTGAAGTAGACAATAAAGAAAGTATTTTAACAGAAGATGAAAGATTGGAAAGAATTCCCCTTACTAGAATAAGAAAAACTATTGCAGAGCAGATGGCAGTTTCTAGATTTACAATACCTCATACAACTGCAATGGATGAAATAGATGTAACTGAGCTTTATGAATTCAGAAAGAAATATAAAGATAAATTAGGACAAGAAACAAAATTAACTTTCCTTCCTTTCATTCTTAAAGCAGTTATCACAGCGTTGAAAGAGTTTCCAGAGTTTAATTCTGAACTGGATGAGGAAAATAATGAATTAATATTGAAGCATTTTTATAATATTGGTATAGCTACTGATACTGACCGAGGGTTGATGGTACCTGTAATAAAGGATGCTGATAGAAAGAGTGTAGTAGAGATTGCTAATGAAATAGATGATTTAAGTAATAGAGCTAAAAACAATAAAATTGAACTTCATGAACTTAGGGAAGGTACCTTTAGTATAACTAATTATGGTTCTATAGGCGGTCAGTTTGGCATTCCGATTATAAATTATCCCGAATCAGCTATTTTAGGAGTAGGTCGTATTGTCAAAAAACCTATTGTAAAAGATGATGAAATAGTAATTGCTAGAATATTACCTTTATCCTTATCCTACGACCATAGAATAATTGATGGGGCTAGTGGAGCAAGGTTTTTAAATCTATTATCAGAACTTTTGAAAGACCCAGAGATATTATTGTTGAAATCATAGAAAGGAATGAAGGTGATAATATGAACAAATATGATCTTATAGTTATAGGTGGAGGCCCTGGAGGTTATGTGGCTGCCATAAAGGCAGCCCAACTTGGGGGTAAGGTAGCAGTAATTGAAAAAGAAAAGCTTGGAGGAGTGTGTTTAAACTGGGGTTGTATTCCTACTAAAACTTTACTAAAAACGGCTAAGCTTTATGAAGATATATTAAGAGGAGAAGAGTTTGGGATAGTTGGTATTGATAATTCAGATGTGAAAGTGGATTGGAATCTTTTATCTAAGCGGAAGGATAATGTAGTAAAAAAATTAGTATCTGGAATATACATGCTTTTTAAGAAGAATAAAATTGACCTTTTTGAAGGCATGGGAACGGTTATAGATAAAAATAAGGTTAAAGTAAACGAAGAGGTTATAACTGGTAAAAATCTTATTATAGCAACGGGAGCTAAGGATAATTTACCACCTATTGATGGTTTAGAAACTGCTTTAGAATCAGGAAAGATTATAAATAGTAAAGGAGCACTACAGTTAAAAGAAATTCCGAAGGATTTAGTGATAATAGGTGGTGGAGTTATAGCTGTAGAGTTCGCAACTCTTTTCAACTCCTTAGGTTCAAATGTAACATTAATTCAAAGATCAAATCGTATATTGTCTTCAACAGAAAAAGAAATGGCAACAACATTACAAAAACATCTTATTAGAAAAGGGATAAATATAGTAACGGGTACAAAATTAAAGTCTGTAACAGAAGATGGGGTTTTAATAGACCATAAAGGAGAACAAAAACTATTTAAAGGGGACAAATACCTTATATCCTTAGGATTAAAAGCACAGTTAAAAGGAATAGAAAATTTAAATTTAGAGTTGGATTCTAAAGGATTCATAAAGACCAATGAAAGAATGGAGACTAATATAAAGGGAGTCTATGCTATTGGTGATTTAAATGGAAAATTTGCTTTAGCCCATGTTGCTTCTGCAGAGGGAATGGTAGCTGCAGAAAATATTATGGGAAAAGACAGTATCATGAACTATAATATAGTTCCTTCCTGTGTTTATACTTTCCCTGAACTGGCATCTGTTGGGTTAACTGAAGAAGAAGCTAAAGAAAAAGGACATGATATTACAGTAAGTAAATTCCCATTAGCTGCCAACGGAAAAGCATTGGCAGAAGGAGAAACTTTAGGTTTTGCCAAAATAATAGCTGATAATCAATATGGTGAAGTTATTGGAGTTCATATTATGGCTAGCAACGCCACAGATATGATTTCAGAGGCTATAGTTGCAATGCAAATTGAAGGGACAATCTACGACGTAGCAAAGGCAATACATCCACATCCGACTCTCTCTGAAACAGTTATGGAAGCAGCCTTTGGTGCTATAGATAAGCCTATACACATTTAAGGTTATTCAGTAATAAAAGTTAGGTTATAAAAACCTACCTTTTATTTT
>NZ_DATHXO010000066.1:0-1520 GCF_035459645.1 Schnuerera sp. | reverse complement strand
CGTCTACGACCATCCCTTCCAATGGGGCTCCAAGCGCACCGGTCCGGACCTGGCGCGTGTCGGCGGCCGCTACTCCGACGATTGGCACCGGGTGCATCTGATCAACCCGCGCGACGTGGTCCCGGAGTCCAATATGCCGGGTAGGTTTGTAATAACACCTCATTATAATAAGCTACAAGGTTTGATGGATGAAAAAAAAGCATATGAAGAAGAAATATCTGATATAAATCTTATATTAAAAAGAGAAGACATAATTGAGAAGAATTGGGAAGACCTACATAAAGAAAAAACTATATTAACTAATAGATACTTTTCAAATATTGATCAACCACAGTTAATCTATTTATTAAATGAAATATTGGACAATGAAAATATAGATATAATGGATCTGAATTTTAGTAGACCAAAAGAAGAATATATCGGTGATTTAACTGTAGATACAATGGATATATACATACCTTATAATGCCAATTATCAAGGACTTATAGAAACAATAAAGAATATAACAACAAGTCCCAAAAAACTACTGATAACGGATTTAACAATGGATAAAGCTGATGAAGAGGTTTTAGCTGGCAATATAGGTGTTAAAATTTATAGTCTAGAAGGTATATATGATTTCGATAAGGAAACGGCATATATAGATACTATATCTAATAGCGATAAAACCAATCCTTTTTTACCTTTTGATTATTATGATGAAGCTATGGAAGAAGACTTATCTATAGATGATGAGGAAAGTCTAATTAGTTTAGGTGAAGAGTCAATTGAAGATAATTATTCTAGAGAACTACTTGAGGATTTTGAAAATGGAAGTTTTGATTTTATTCCTTCTAACCAATATATAAAGGGTAATGTATATAAATCCTTCAATTCCAAGTCTAATAAGCATTCTATAAGGATGGAGTATAATATTTTGGCGTTAGAGGATGAAAATAGAGCTTATGTAGATATGTCTAATAGAGATATTGTTATTAAGTATCCACCTTCTAATATAGGATTATGGGTATATTCCTATGGGTATTCTCCTGTTAACTTAGGTTTTAGACTTAAGGGACAAGCAGGTGAAAAGATAGATATTGAATTGGCTAAAGGTATTTCATGGTTAGGTTGGAATTATTTAGAGGTTACTCCTCCAATGGATTTATCTTTATATCCTCTACAAATAGATAAAATATTTGTAGATCTGGCCTATAATAGGGATGACTATGGTGTATTATTATTCGACAAAATGGAAGCTAATTACCCTAAAGGAAGCAGTAAAACAGATGAGTATTTTACTTTTTATAAAGTTGAAAAAGACGATACTTTGGATAAGATAAGTATGAAATTTTATGGAACTGTAGATAAGAAAAATATTATCCTGAAGTATAATGAAATGAAATCCGATAAAGATATTAGGCAAGGAAAAATATTGGTATTACCTAGATAAAGAAAGGTGACAATTATGAATAGAATAAAAAATACTTTATTAATTTTTATTTTTTTAATAGTTATATTGATTATTAGCACCAAAACTT
>NZ_DATHXO010000065.1:0-4576 GCF_035459645.1 Schnuerera sp. | reverse complement strand
TATAGAATAGCTAAATGTGGACTACCTTTAGCCAAAAGAACAACAGCAGGAGCTATGATATTATTTTATAATGATATACTTCAAAATAAATGATTATATGGCTTTAGTACTTGTAGTTGTTATCTTACCGTCTACTTTGCTTAGGTTTTTAATTTTTAAAGTTGGAGTATCAATACTAAATTCATTCATAATATTCTCTAATACCTTAAATTCCTTTCTTTTAATTACAACTTCAATTTTATATCTTTTGTTTCCATGATTACCGCTAACTAAATAGTTATTGACTGTATATCCAACTTCTCTAAGTCTTTCTGCTACCTGAATCATTTTTCCTTTATTGTTTAAAAATAAATCGACTTCCAATATTCCAAGTGCCAATCGTTCTTCAAGTTTGTTCCCAATAAACACGCCCATAGATCTTCCTAAAGCATAAGCTATTGTAAATTCGATTCCATCTCCATTAGTGACTTTTCCAACTACCGTTGCAAATATTATGGCATCGACAAACACTAATCCATAGACTGGATTCATAATCTTTTTAGATATAAACATAGTTTTTAATGTTGATAAAACATTGGTAAATGCTGTTATTAAAAGCAATCCAACCAATGCAAATATTGTATTTATAGTCATTCTAACACCTCCTTTATTAATAAATTTTCTCTTAAAACAAAAAAGCTAACATAATAAATTATGTTAGCAAAAAGTTCCTTTTTAAAATAGTTTTCCTCAATCATCGAGTAAAATATACTTAAGTTTTGTAACTAACTAGTCTACTATATCACAGATAGGAAATATTTGCAAATAATCACAACGGCTAGTTTTCCTTTTCTTAAACTAGCTTATACTTTTATATCTTTTAATATTATCATCACTTAAAAATTCATATGCTTCACTTATCTGTTGGAACATGCTGGTTGCATTTGGTGATTTATTCAGATCTGGATGATACTCTTTTGCTTTTTTCCTATATGCTAATTTTATTTCATATTTATCTGCATTGTATGCTAAATCTAATAGGTCACAACTTCTCTCGTATTTTTCTTTAAATGCAAAACTAGGATTTGCATAGTTATGCCCATAACTACCTTGTCCCCCATAGTTCCCTTGTTCTCTTTGGGAATTTTGGTATTCATACCATTGTTTGAACATTTCTTCCCATTCTCTTTGTTGTTCAGTATAACGCCTATGCTCTTCTCTTCTTTTTCTTTCTTCTTCCATTCTTTTATATGCATTTTTATATTCTGTAAAAGATCTAAATTGATAACCTATTCCATCTATTAAATAATTAGCACGATCGAATAAAAATTCTGTTATACTATATTTTAAGTATTTCAAATAGGATATGAACTTAGTTCCCAATATTGGAAATATGACGAAAAACAATATTGTCAATAAAACAACAGGATGCATCAATATTATAAATCCAAAAGGCCCTGCTAATAAAAAAAGAATCAAACATCCACCCATCCCTATCAATGCAGCAAATCCTCTTGCAATACTCCTTACAAATATTACTACAAATTCTATTAATTTTATTAATCCATCTAATACTATTGATATAAATTTTGCAATTCCATATAGAGTTTTACCTAATATCTTTTTGAAAATATTCATTTATAGTTAAACCTCTCCCAATTATTTTTAAATTACAAAAAATCCAGGTAGTTTATATAATAGGATAGTTAAGTTCTTTTATTAAATTTAGTATTACATTTTGGACAAGTTATTGTAATTTTTCCTTTACCTTTTGGTAGTCGTAGTTTAGAATTACAATTTGGACATTTAAAATATCTATGAGTTTTTCTGTCTTTGAAACGATTCTCAGTCTTTTTAAACCAAGAGTAGACAGGACTTACAAACATAGCAAATTTATAATTTTCCATTCTTCTTTTAGATATATCCTTTGAAAACATTCTAAATATGCTTATACCTAGAGGAATATATCCTATAAATGATATTAGTGGAATTTTGACAAGCTGACCTATTAACGTTAGTAATATTGAGAACACTAACAGGACTATAGAAAGCTGATCTCCACCATATCTTCCAGCCATAACTTTTTTTAACCAATTCATCAACATTACCCCTAAAATAAATATTAAGCTACAAAATGTAGCTTAATATTTATTATACATTCTTTTTAATAAAAAAGATAGTATTACCACTTGAATTATCTTTATTTTTAATATTTACTTTTCTTCAAAGTCACAGTCATTATCTTAGAAATACCTTTTTCTACAATACCATCTGATTTTTCCATGGATTCTAATCTTCCCATATTGGTGATTATTATTGGAGAGATTATAGATTTCCCTTTCTTTTTTATTAAATCTAAATCCGCTTCCAATATGATATCCCCTTGTTTAACCTTCTGCATTAATGCTACATGCTGGGTAAAACCTTCTCCTTGCAATTTTATTGTTTCTAAGCCAACATGGATGAGTAATTCTATACCTTCTTCAGATCGAATAACGACACAATGGTTTGATTTGTAGGTACTAGTTATCTCGCCATCAAAAGGTGCTATTACTTTCCCATCGGTAATCTCAATTGCTATGCCTTCTCCTAGTCTTTTTTCAGAAAAAGCTTTATCTTCTATATCTTCCAATGGAATAATATTACCTGACATAGGAGATAAGATATCAATTGGTTTGTTTTTTTTGAAAAAATTCATCAAAATAGCATCACCTCTTCCGAGTTTATTATAAATATTATACCACCATTAACTCATTTTTTCCCATTTTTTGCATAAATTCATTAAATAGAAATTAAAATAAACAGAATATATAGTAGTAAGTAATGCACCTAAGGATATAGTTATGGTGTTTGTTTTAAATATATCAACCTGAATAATTCTTGCCAAAATGGTTCCTATATTTCTTTCATCATTTTAATCCACCTCATTTTACAAGCCATTTTGCTATTTCATTGTTAATACATGTTGAAACACCATTTCTATTACATAATTCTACGTATTCTTCAATTATCCTTCTAAAATTTAAATTAATTGTCCAATCATCTAAGATAAGTACTCCTTTTTCTTTATAAATAATACTGACTATTAAATAGCCAATCACATAAATATTTAAGCGATTGTATTCTCTACCCAAAGTCTTAGATGATTTTATCTTCATTAAAATATTGTTTAAAGTTTCAAAATCATCTCTAGCAACCAATAGATGTCTTTTTGTTAGATTCCCTGACAAATCATCTTTTTTTAAATTTGGACCATGTTGAACAAGACAAGCTATGCCTTCTTCAATTGATTTCCCAATGGTTTCATATAAAAGTCTGTTTTCCTTAACCATTATTTTAGATAAAAATATTATTTTATTTCTAATAGGAAGTTTTCTGCTATGATACATTTCATGGCTTAAAATATTTATAAACTCTTCTCTCTCTCCGATATATTTCCCATAATTAATAAATATTTTCTTTCTATTGATTGTAAATCCGCCATCGTCCCCTCCACTATATAAGTAAATATTATATCGAATGGGCATTTCTCTAGGAACTATTTTATATACTTTTTTAAGGGCGATTTTAATTAATAAATCTGCATTTTCATTGATATATTGAATATCTAATTTTAGCTGATTTAAACTCTTCCTTAGCTTATAAAATTCGTACTCATCTTCATAATATTCATCTTTAATAATTTTTTTCAGTTCTTCTTTAATTTTAGCCTTTGCAATACTATTATCAATACAACTTTGGTGTTCTAAAAATCCTCTAGCACCTTTAGTTTTTATAAAAATATTATATAATTTTTCATCTAAAAAATCTTTTTCAAGTATTTCAATTATTAATTGAATACAATCAGTATTTATCACTATCTTATCACCCCATTCCTAATGGTTTATATTAAATATATACGACTATTAAGAATAGGGTATGAGTGTTTAATGTTTAGAAATTTTTTCTATCCATTGTTTAAACCCTTCCATCCGTTCCTGTGTTTCTTTATATCCTTGATTATAAAGTTCGTTTAACTTATTTTTATCTTTTTCCAATCTATCAACGTTTAAAGGAGCTATTGGTCTAAATACGTAAACATAGCCTTCCCTTTCTAAAGTTTCAATTTTCTCCAAAGTAATATTGTATTTAATATGCCTTTTTTTAATCGCTTCCATTATTTTAGGATATTTTTTTAAATAATGTTTTGAATAAATACCTAATTTTTGTTCCCTTTTCAAATAATCTTTGTTTCTAGTAAGTACAACTACATTATATTGATTTCCATCTTCAATAGACTTTTCCAATGGTATAGAATCTGAAATTCCTCCATCGAAATAAAGTTTCCCATCTATTTCTACAGGCGGAGAAATGATTGGTAAACTGCTGGAAGCCCTCAATATTTTATTCATTAATTCTTTGTCATTACCTTTAAATTGATTTTTTTCAAAATATTTAGGTTGTCCAGTTGCAACATCAGTTACACAAACTTTAAATATGGCTGGAGAATCAAAGAAGGTTTTATAATCAAAAGGTACCAGCTCGTTAGGTAGAGTATCAAATAAAAATTTCATATTGAAATAACTTTTTTCATTAATTAAATGTCTAAATCCTGAAT
>NZ_DATHXO010000064.1:0-3328 GCF_035459645.1 Schnuerera sp. | reverse complement strand
AGAATATATAAAAACTCATAATGAAAATAGTAAATACCTACCGGGTATCTCTATTCCTAAAAATATAACAGTAACGAATGATATTGCCGAAGCTATTTACAAAAAAGATATCTTAGTTTTGTCTATTCCATCTCATGGAGTTAGGGAAGTATTAAACAATAATAAAATATTATTTAATAAAGAACAGATAATAGTGAATGTGGCAAAAGGAATTGAAAATGATACTTTACTTAGAGTTTCAGAAATAGTTGATGAGATATTACCAGATAATCCATTTGCTGTATTGTCAGGTCCATCTCATGCAGAGGAAGTCGCAAGAAATATGCCTACTACTGTAGTATCTGCTTCTACAGATAAAAAAGTTGCAGAGTATATACAAGATGTTTTTATGTCTCCATTTTTTAGAGTATATACTAATCCAGATGTAATAGGGGTAGAATTGGGTGGGGCATTAAAAAACGTTATAGCTTTAGGAGCAGGGATTTCCGACGGACTAAAGTATGGTGACAATACCAAAGCTGCTCTTATGACAAGAGGAATTACAGAAATATCAAGATTAGGAAAAGAGATGGGAGCAAATGGTGTTACTTTTGCTGGATTAGCAGGAATAGGAGATTTGATAGTCACTTGTACCAGTATGCATAGTAGAAATAGAAGAGCTGGAATATTAATAGGTCAAGGGAAGACTTTAGAAGAGGCCACAAAGTCTGTAGGAATGGTGGTAGAAGGTATTAAAACAACAAAATCTACATATCAACTAGCTAAAGAATATGATGTAATAATGCCTATTACTAAAGAAATATATGAAGTTTTATATGAAGGGAAAGATGTAAAAAATTCTGTTGTTAATTTAATGTTGAGGGACAAAAAACATGAAATGGAAGATATAATAAAAGGCCAGATAAAAAATTGGTAAAACCTACTACTTGTATAGTAGGTTTTTTTTAATCCCTATCATATTATGAGGTCTAGTACATATATATATAATGTTAAGTATTATTGATTTACATTATGATAGTGAAGGAGGGGGAAAAGTGGAAAGGTTTGACATATATAAGGATATAGCTGAAAGAACAGAAGGGGATATATATGCGGGAGTAGTAGGACCTGTTAGAACTGGGAAATCGACTTTTATTAAAAGATTTATGGAGCTGTTAGTATTACCTAATATTGAAAACAAGTACAAAAAAGAACGGGCTAAGGATGAATTGCCTTTAAGCGGTGCAGGAAAAACCATTATGACTACGGAACCTAAATTTGTACCTAATGAAGCAGTGGAATTGACCTTGAAGGATAATGTAACTTTTAAGGTGCGAATGGTGGATTGTGTTGGATATCTAGTAAAAGGGGCATTAGGGCATATAGAAGATGATATTCCGCGAATGGTTTCAACTCCTTGGTATGAAAAGGATATACCTTTTGAAGAAGCAGCAGAAATTGGTACTAGAAAGGTGATTACAGATCATTCAACTATAGGTATAGTAGTAACAACTGATGGTTCAATTACTGATATAGATAGATCTAATTATATTAAGGCTGAAGAACGGGTTATATTCGAACTAAAGGAATTAGAGAAGCCTTTTGTAATAATACTTAATACTAAACATCCAAATTTAGATAGTACTATAGCATTAAGGGAGAGTTTAGAGGAAAAGTATGGAGTTTCTGTTGTAACTGTTGATTGCTTAAATATGGACATTCAGGATGTGGAGAAAGTATTTGAGAAATTACTATTTGAATTCCCAGTTAAAGAGATTACAATCAATTTACCAGGATGGATTGAAGGTTTACCAAAGAACCATTGGATAAAATCCAGTATATTAGATTATTTGAAAGAGTCTATACAAACTCTACAAAAATTAAATGAAGTGGATTGTTCTCTAAAAGCTCTAAATGAGTTGGATATAGTTGAAGATATCAATATTAAAGTAATCAAGTTAGGGGAAGGAGTTGTTAATGCAGAATTAATTGTAGATGAGGGATTATTCTTTGAAGTTTTGAAAGAAATGACAGGATATACAATAGAAGGTGATTATCAAATATTAGGACTAATAAATAAATTGGCTGAAACTAAGAAAGAATATGACAAAATAGAAAATGCTTTGATTCAAGCAAATGAAATTGGATATGGCCTGGTTAGCCCTAGTCTAGATGAAATGGAATTGGCTGAACCCGAAATATATAGGCAAGGTAATAGATTTGGTGTAAAACTGAAAGCAAAAGCTCCTTCCCTTCATTTATTACGTTGTGATATCACTACAGAAGTTTCACCATTGATAGGAACTGAGAAACAAAGCGAGGAATTGGTTAAATACTTCTTAGGGGAATTTGAAGAAGATCCATCAAAAATTTGGCAATCCAATTTATTTGGGAAGTCTCTCTACGATTTGGTTAATGAACAATTACAAGGGAAACTGAATACAATGCCAGATGAGGCGAGAAATAAGATGAGAAGAGCATTAGAAAGAATAATCAACGATGGTAGTGGTGGATTGATTTGCATTATTGTTTAAAATTAGATATTGAAAAATATATTTGGTATATTTAATTTTATTCATGAGAACGAGTGGTTTTTATACTACTCGTTTTTGTATTATAAAATAAAAAAATCGGGGACTAGCCCCGATAAGTGTAAAAGATTAACATCTTCCACCAAACATATTACAATTACAAAAAAGAACTACTAGTAGCAAGAAAAAGAATAGCAATGAACTGTCACTTTCACATCCTTTTCTACCTAATAAGTCACTCAAAATAAGCACCTCCTAATTATACTTTCAATAGGCTAAATACAATATACGAGGTTTATCAATAAAACTTCTAGTGCATATATAGCTCTTACTAAGCCTAATATATATTATGATAAAAACGGGAAAAGGTTAATACTGAAATCTATTTTTTATCAATGAACAGCAACGATCATATAACTTGTTTCAACTTTAGCAGGTAATTACAAATAATATGGTAAGTAAAAAAGGGTAATGTCAATTTTATAGCATTACCCTAACGTACTTAAACGTAAAATGGTCGGGATGACTGGATTCGAACCAGCGACCCCAAGTCCCCCAGACTTGTGCCCTACCTGACTGGGCTACATCCCGATTTACCAAATATTATTATATATCATATTTTAAAATTTGTAAAGTAGGTTTAACCTCAATAAAAGATATGGTATACTTAGTATAAAATAATATAATATGGAGGTAGTTTAAGATTTGTTGACGTATATTCAAAGAGTGTTAATATTTTTATTAGCAATTAATATATTAGGGTATATATTAGTTGTACTAAAAGAAAAGCTTTATTTAAAAAACAATTTAATAATTAT
>NZ_DATHXO010000063.1:0-3532 GCF_035459645.1 Schnuerera sp. | reverse complement strand
CCAGCCGCTTGGTCATCGCCAGGGCGAACGTCGGGCCGTCGGCGAGCCGCCGGGCCCAGGCCTGGGCCTGCGACCGCACGTCGGCGTCGTCCACCACGCGGTTGGCCAGCCCGTACACCAATGCCAAATTTGAAGCAATGGACAAAAGATTTGAATCCATGGAGGAGAATACCAATGCCAAATTTGAAGCAATGGACAAAAGATTTGAATCCATGGAGGAGAATACTAATGCAAAATTTGAAACAATGGACAAAAGATTTGAATCCATAGAGGAGAATACCAACGCAAAATTTGCATCTATAGAAGAAACGATAGTCAGAGAAATTGAGTCTACTAGAGTTGAATTAAAGGCAGAAATTCAATATGTTCATGATGAACTTAAGGATTTAAGAATGGATCTTGCTAATGTAGAACAGATAACTGCTAAAAATTGGCTGGATATTTCTAGATTAAAAGCTGTGAAATAATATGAGAGGGCAAGGAGTAAGGATTCTGCGCCTATTCTTTCACCTTAACGATAAAAAATGGACACTTCTTGAAGGAAAAAAAGGTGGGACTTGTAAGTCTCACCAAATTTTTTTAACTATAAAACTCATCTACCCACTGAATTATATTATTAGTAACATTCTCTATATCATCACTATTGAAAACCTTACAATATTCTCTATCATTATGTTCGTACATAGGGTCATAATATTTAATCATTAGTTCTTCTGCTACTAGGTTGTATTGATGATTTTTTACTAGGTTTATATATCTGTCAATATTTTTATCACCTAAATGTTTTCTTAGATGATCTAAAGATTCTATAAGTTCATTATCTGTATCATGAACATATGAATCTAAGATATTAGTAATTCTGGTTTTTATATTAGCCTCAACTTTAATGTTTATTCCCTTTTGCATGGCTTTAAACAGATACTCAGGTATTATGTCCTTTCCTATTCTTCGACTTTCTCCCTCAATAAACACTAAGTTAGATTTTCTTTTAATTAATGATTCATATAGTAGGGATTCAAACATTTTTTGAGAATTCTGTTTACCTAGACCAACACTTCCTAATATAGACCCTCTATGATTAGCACAACCTTCAAGATCTAGAATATCCATTCCTTTTTTTTTAAGATTTTCTAAGATTAGAGTTTTTCCTGTTCCTGTATTGCCATAAAGTACAATAAATTGAATGTTTTTAATTAAATCAGGAAGATGGGTATAAATATATTTTCTATAGGATTTATAACCACCATCCAGTTTAAAGACATTTATTCCTATTGATTCAAGAAAAGAGACTAAAGAATTACTTCTCATACCACCTCTGGCACAGAAAAATATCAGATTATCATATTTCCTTTTAAGCTCCATAATCTTTTCATAAATAGTAGGAAGTTTTTTTGAAACAAAGTCTATTCCAACCTTTTTGGCTTTTTCTATACTTTCTTGTTTATAGATGGTACCAATGATAGATCTTTCTTCATCATTAAAAATTGGAATGTTAATAGCACCAGGAATAGTTTCAGAATTATACTCAGATGGACTTCTTACATCAATAAATACATAATTCTTGTCCAACCAATTATTTTCTATTTCTTCATATTTAATTGTTTTTAACACATTGATCCCTTCTTCTAATGTAATGTTATAAGCAAATATTTCCTCTATTTTTCAATGTTTATAGAACACATTATAGCATATATAACAGATTTAAACAATTTCTAACAAGTAGGCTATGTAATTGGGAATTATGCAGGAATATTCATGGGGCAATTATTGCAATTGTTGTAGTATAATAGATAGTACAAACTAGAGGAGGCAAAAGTATGATATTTGATGGACACGGTGATATATGGACAGATGTTACATTAAAGAGAAGTAAAGATAAAAAAGATATTATTAGAAATATGCATTTAGATAGATTTAGAAAAGGGAATATGATAGGTGGAATATTTGTTATATGGGTAGACCCTCCTTATGATAAAAATCCCCAAGCTAGGACCTTGGAAATTATTGAGCATATGAGTACGGAAATAATGGAAAATCAGGATATAATAAAAATAGTAAAAAATACAAAGGATTTTGATCAAGCTTTATCACAAGAAAAATTAGCTGTAATTATAGGAATGGAAGGGTTAAGTGGAATTGGAGATAGAATAAATTTAATAAATGCACTATATCTATTTGGAGTTAGGCATATGTCTTTAACATGGAATGAAGAGAATCTATTAGCCACAGGAGCTAGAGGCAATCCAGATAGAGGTTTGACACAAAAAGGAATTGAAGCAGTCAAATTAATGGAGAAATTAGGTGTAATAATAGATCTTTCTCATGCTAATGACAAAACCTTTTGGGATATATACGAAAATACTGAAGGTATTATAATTGCTTCTCATTCAAATGCTAGAGCATTATGCAATGTGGCAAGAAATCTTTCTGATGAACAGATAAAGGCAATTGCTGAAAGGGAAGGATTGGTTGGATTAAATTCATTCAATGAATTCATACATTTAGATAGAGATAAACAAGATATTCATCATCTTGTTAATCATTTAGATCATATGGTAGAAGTAGCAGGAATTGATCATGTAGGTTTTGGATTTGATTTTTTCCATTATCTAAAGACAGATACTATAGATAGTTTTGTGGAAAATGTAAATATCGGAACTAAAGGATTTGAAACCATAGAAAAAATTCCAGATTTAATAAATATCCTTGAAACTAGAGGTTATACAAAAGAAGATATAGAAAAAATATCCTATAAGAATTATTATAGGATAATTAGAGAAGTATTAGGATAATAGTGACCTATTGAAGACTACTTTCCTGTATGTGGTATGCGGGAAGTAGTCTTTTGTTATATATAAACCTATTAGAAGAAAGGCTTATTTATTATTAATAAATTTCAATATAAAAGAGGAATCTAATGGATATATGTAGAATAATAGGGAAAAGGAGTAAATTTACATTTGGGAGGTGAGAATATGGAAAAAGAAAAACTTACTATTAAACTAAAAACCTTAACCCCTATATGGACTGGGGATGCATTTGGGGAAAGTAACAAAATTAAAAGTCAATCTATTTATGGGGGATTAAGATATTGGTTTGAATTATATTGCAAATCTGTAGGGATAGTTGTTAAGGATTTTGAAAATGAAGAATTAGATAAAAAAATGTATATAAAAGAAATGGATGATATCATTAATAGTCAAAACAATTTTGGTATAGATGAAGTAAAAAAAATAATTATGAATAACTGTGGCATAACTCTTACATCACAGATATTTGGCTGTAAAGGATTAAAAGGAGACTTAGAAATAATTGATATAAATAGTAATAAGAAGATCATTAATAAAAATAATATAGATTTTAGATTTTTAAATATGAATATAAAATTTTGGATGAATAAAATTTTTTTCAATAATGCTGAAAACTTAGAATGCCACTTGGATTTAGTTTTAAAAGTAAAACTTTCACATCATTATATTCGGGAATTTAAAAGGTTTTTAAAGTATTATGAGGATAAAATTATTTTAATAGG